>JAYVJQ010000178.1:0-15877 GCA_043769055.1 Allobrachymonas sp. | reverse complement strand
CTCTGCGCCGAGCGCGGTGACACGGATGCGTTGGTGGAAAAGATGCTCTCCAAAATCTTAAAACTCCGCATCTTCAGCGATGAAGCAGGCAAGATGAATCGTTCGGTGCAAGATGTGGCGGGTGGCTTGTTGATCGTGAGTCAGTTCACCTTGGCAGCGGATGTGAGTGGTGGCAACCGGCCGAGCTTTACAAACGCCGCACCGCCGGATGAGGGGCGCAGGTTGTATGAATTGTTCGTTGAAAAAGCGCGCGTGGCGCACGAAAAAATGCAGACGGGGCAATTCGCGGCGGATATGAAGGTGTCGCTCGTGAATGATGGGCCGGTGACGATCCCAATTCGGATGATGGCCTGAATGTGACCACTATGTTTTTAATAGCACTCCGCGCAGATCCTATGCCGGATAACTGCCATTTTCGCCTTAAAAACGCTGCTTGAAGGCAATAAAAAAGCACCTGAGAAGGTGCTTTTGGGTAGGTCGAGAATGTCTGCCGTTTAAATTGGCACTTTTTTCAGCATTTCGGTGCCGATTTTGCCTTGAGCTATTTCGCGCAGGGCGGTGACGCAGGGCTTGTTTTTGCTCTCTACTTTTGGCGTGTGGCCTTGGCTGAGCATGCGGGCGCGGTAGGTGGCCGACAAAACGAGTTCGAAGCGGTTGGGGATTTGCTTGAGGCAATCTTCAACGGTGATACGGGCCATGAGAAAACTCCAGTAAAAAATCAAGGCTGAAAGCGCAGGGCTTTCAGTGAATATTGAGGGCTGTGAAGGTGGCGGCTTTGGCGCGGCGCTGGGCTGCAAACTTCAATCTCTGGGCGTGTGCAATCGCTTTGAGATCGAAAACGGCACGTTCAAACAACTCATTGATTATAACGAAGTCGAAGTTTCGAGCCTGATCGATCTCTTCCCGCGCGTTTTGCATGCGCAGCTCAATGCTGTCGCTGGTGTCTTCGCCGCGCCGCTCGATGCGAGATCGCAGCTCATCCAAAGAAGGCGGCAAGATGAAGATCAGCACCGCCTCGGGGAAGAGTTTTTTGATTTGGTATGCGCCTTGGAAGTCGATCTCAAGGATCACATCTTCGCCTTTGGCCAAGCGCGATTCAATCGCCATGCGCGAGGTGCCGTAGCGCTTGCCGTGAACATGCGCCCACTCGAAAAATGCGCCTTGCGCGATCAGCGCGTCAAACTCTGCATCGCTGCAAAAATAGTATTCACGGCCATGCTTTTCTTGGCCGCGCGGCGCGCGCGTGGTGTGCGAGACGCTGGGGGAAATGTGGGAGTCGATCTCCATCAACGCTTTGACGAGGCTGGATTTGCCTGCCCCGCTGGGCGCTGCGACGACGAAGAGGTTGCCGGGGAATTCCATGGGGCTGTATTGTAGCGGTGTTTTTAAGGCTTTTGGCTATTTTGCCGATATGAAATCTACATAGTTCGCTATTGAAATAGTAGCAAACAAGAGTTACTCTATGTTTTGCACTTGCTCACGCATCTGCTCGATCAGCACCTTCATATCGACGCTGATGCGCGACAGCTCCAAAGTAGAAGATTTGCTGCCCAGCGTATTGGCCTCGCGGTGCAGCTCTTGGATGATGAAATCTAGTCGCTTGCCCAGCTCGCCCGATTTGGCGGATTTACCCGCTAAAAGCGCATCAATTTCATCCAAATGCGCCACCAAACGTGTCAATTCTTCGGCTACGTCGATGCGGATGGCAAACGCAGCCGCTTCGGTGAGCGCCCGCTCTTGGGCGGCTTGATTTGAGAGCTGGCCAGTGCTATCGGCCTGCTTCAAAGCATCGGTGAAGCGCTCCAAAAAGCGCTGTTGTTGCGCGGCAATAAGCGTGGGTACGAGCGGCTGGGCGCTTTTGACCAAGGCGCGCAGTTGCGCGGTGCGGTCGCTCAGCATCACAGCCAAGCGCGCGCCTTCGCGCTCGCGCGAGAGCATGAATTCAGTCAGAGCCTGTTGGGCCAAGGCCAACAAAGGCGCGGTTAAATCGCTGGCTTCGGGCGTATTTTTGGCTGAAGCGCCCAGCTTGAGCACATCAGCCACCGACAGCGGCTGGGCGGCAGGTAGCGCCGCCAACACCTGCTGCTGCGCGGCAAAAAGCTGCCTGAGTAATTCGGGGCTGGGCGCAAGAGCTGAATCTGCCGCGCTGCTGGTGCTGGCAAACGCTCGCAACTCCACTTTGCCGCGCTTCAAGCTTGCGGTGAGCAGCTCGCGCAGCGGGCTCTCCGCTGCGCGCAACTCATCGCCGAGCTTGAAGCTCAAATCAAGGAAACGGCTGTTAACGGAGCGTAACTCCAGCCCGATTCGGCAACTGGTGTGGGGGCCAGCGGGCGTGATTTCGGGGGGCGGGGTGTGGGTTTGCAGGCTGGCGTAGCCTGTCATGCTGTAAACTGACATACGCAATTATCTCAAACAATGTCCAAGGTCAAACCCGCCTCTCTTCCGCCCGATACCGTGATTGGCGGCTACCGCGTTGTACGCAAAGTCTCTGCCGGGGGCTTTGGGGTGGTGTATTTGTCAGTGGACAGCGAAGGCCAGCAAGTGGCCATCAAAGAATACTTGCCTTCTTCTCTTGCTACACGAGCACCTGGCGAGCTGCTGCCGCAGGTGCAGCCCGACAAGTTGTCGCTGTATCGCCTTGGCCTGAAAAGCTTTTTTGAAGAAGGTCGCTCACTGGCTCAAATTTCACATCCGTCGGTCGTCTCCGTGTTGAACTTTTTCCGTGAAAACGAGACGGTTTACATGGTGATGAACTATCTTGAAGGCGGCACACTGCAAGATTTCATCATCACAGCACGTGAATTGAAGAAGCAAAAAGTTTTCCGCGAATCGACCATTCGCAGCTTGTACGACGAGATTTTGCGCGGCCTGCGTATCGTGCATCAGCACAAGATGCTTCACCTAGACATTAAGCCGGCCAACATTTTCATCACCGATGACAACAAAGCCGTGTTGATCGATTTTGGTGCCGCGCGCGAGGTGCTCAGCAAAGAAGGCAATTTCATTCGCCCGATGTACACGCCCGGCTTTGCTGCGCCCGAGATGTACCGCCGCGATGCGAGCATGGGCCCGTGGACGGATATTTACGCCATTGGCGCTTGCATCTATGCCAGCATGCAGGGCTACCCACCCAACGATGCACCGCAAAGGCTAGAAAAAGACCGTTTGTCGCTCGCGTTGTCCCGTCTGCGTGGTGTGTATTCAGATAACTTGATTGAAGTGGTCGAATGGTGCATGTCATTAGATCCACTCTCACGCCCACAGTCGGTATTTGCACTGCAAAAAGAGCTGAGCCAAGAAAACGAACGCCGTTACACGCGCTTGTCGGTGGGCGAAAAAATGCGCTTGCAGTTTGACAATGTGATGAGCGATACGAAAAAAGCCGTGGCCAAAGGCACTGCGTTTGGTAAAGCAAAATGAAATCCGGTAAAGCAATGAAATTTTCTGTATTCCAAGTCAGCCGCAAAGGTGGTCGGGAGAAAAACGAAGACCGCATGGGCTACAGTTACACCCGTGAATCGGTGATGTTTGCACTGGCCGATGGCATGGGTGGGCATCCCGAGGGCGAGGTAGCAGCCCAACTTGCACTGCAAACGCTCTCGGCTCTCTTCCAAAAAGAAGCACGCCCCTTGATTCACAATGTCACTGAATTTTTGGCTACGTCGCTCATGGCGGCGCACCATCAAATCATTCGCTACGCGAGCGAAAAAGGCATGCTGGATACCCCACGCACCACACTCGTGGCGGGGGTGGTGCAGGGCGGTGTGGCGTATTGGATTCACTGCGGTGATTCGCGTTTGTATTTTCTGCGCGATGGCGAGATGCTCACGCGCACGCGCGATCACTCCTATGTGGAGCAACACAGCGCGGGCATCATCAAGCTAGAGCGCCTGAACCGTAACGTGTTGTTTACATGCCTTGGCTCGCCCACCAAGCCGGTGTACGATATTTCTGGCCCGCATAACTTGCAGCAGGGCGACCGTATCATGCTTTGCTCGGATGGGCTATGGGGCAGCGTGGTGGACAACGATGTCGTACATGCCATGTGCAAAGGCCCGGTGGCCACAGCCGTGCCCGATGTGGTGGAGCTGGCGCTGCGCCAAGGCGGTGAGCATTCGGACAACGTGACCGTGATCGCCATGGAATGGGAAACCCCCGATTCTTTCGAAAACACCCAAGGCATCTCCACCGACAGCATCAGCGACGGCGTATTCGCCTCCACCATCCAAGCCGGCGTGCTCGATACGCTGGTGGATGATTTGGACGACGCTGCGATTGAGCGCTCGATCGCGGAGATCAATGATGCGATCCGCAAAACGGCGGCCAAGTCGATCAAGCCTTAAAATTCAAGTCACTGAAGACAGGAACACAGAAAGCGCAGAAATTGCACAGAAGACACAGAAAAAGAAATGGGTTTTTTCTGTGCTTTCTGTGTAATTTCTGCGCTTTCTGTGTTCCGCACTTCCCCTATCCTTTCCAATCACCATGACCTACCAACGCTCCAATAGCCGCGCGGCAAATGCCCTGCGCCCCGTCAAGATCACCCGAAAATTCACCATCCATGCCGAAGGCTCGGTGCTGATTGAGATGGGCGATACCAAGGTGCTGTGTACAGCCAGCGTAGAAGAGCGCGTGCCGCCGCACAAAAAAGGCTCGGGCGAAGGCTGGGTCACGGCCGAATACGGCATGCTGCCGCGCGCCACACATGATCGCTCCAGCCGCGAGGCCGCCAAAGGCAAGCAAAGTGGCCGCACGCAAGAGATTCAGCGCCTGATTGGCCGCAGCCTGCGCGCCGTGTTTGATTTGAAAGCTTTAGGCGAGCGCACCATCAGCTTGGATTGCGATGTGCTGCAAGCCGATGGCGGCACACGCACGGCCAGCATCACGGGCGCTTACGTGGCGGCTGTGGATGCAGTGAACTGGCTGATTGCGCAAGGCAAGCTCACGGAGAGCCCGATTACAGCGCCAGTGGCCGCCATTTCTGTGGGCATCGTGCAAGGCACGCCGCTCTTGGATTTGGAATACACCGAAGATTCTGGCTGCGACACCGACATGAATGTGGTCATGACCGGCGCTGGCCATTACGTGGAAGTGCAGGGCACAGCGGAAGGCGTGGCGTTTAGCCGAGATGAGATGAACGAGTTGCTGGCGCTGGCTGAAAAAGGCATTGGCGAGTTGATCGTGATGCAGCAGCAGTCGCTCTCAAAATAATAGCAATCTATGCATATTTTATGCCGGTTAGGCAGTGATTTTGCTTCAAAAATCGCATGAAAATCGTTTTAGCATCGAACAATCAAGGCAAGCTCGCTGAGCTGCTGCCGCTGTTTGCACCACTGGGCGTGCAGCTGATTGCGCAAAGCGATCTCGATGTGCCCGAAGCGCCTGAGCCCTACAAAACTTTTGTTGAAAACGCACTCACCAAAGCCCGCAATGCCGCGCAGCACACGGGCCTGCCAGCGATTGCCGATGATGCCGGCCTGTGCATCGATGCATGGGGCGGCTTGCCAGGTGTGGACACGGCGTATTACTGCACCACGCTAGGCTACGAAAAAAGCGACGACAACAACCGCCGTGCGGTGCTCGAACGCATGGTGGGTGAGAGAAACCGCCGCGCCAGCATGGTGAGCGTGCAAGTGGCCGTGCTCACGCCCTGTGATCCACAGCCGTTGATCTCTGTGGGCCGTGTACAAGGTGAAATCACAGAGCAATCAATTGGCGAAGGCGGTTTCGGCTTTGATCCCGTGATGTGGATTCCCGCTTTGGGCAAAACCATGGCACAGCTTGATCCAGCCCACAAAAACGAGATCAGCCATCGCGGCCAATCTGCGCGCATGATGCGGGAGCTGATTCGTGAGCAATGGCTTCAGAAGCGGTTGTGAAGTAAATTGAACTGTTTGCCGGCATGGAATATGATAAGTTTGCTATAAATTAGATAGCTAATTGAGGCGCTTAGCGATCACGCAGTCAGCCTCACAACCCTAGCTGAGCAGCCAAGAGTTATCGTCGAATGCAATACTCTCTTGAGCTGACCACAGCTCAAACCCCTACGTATCCAATGGCTACTATTCGTCAAAATCCAACACGCATACGCCGTCCGGCTCATTACATCTAGGGAAATAATTTATTTTTAATTGTTTTATAGCCGCGCCATAAAATTTTAAATAGATCACGACGGAAATAATGCCTAAGGGTTGTATAAATAATTTAAAAAAGTAGTACCAAAGATTTAATCTAAAACAACACTTTAAAAGCATCTCATCTGCAAATCCATACCGCTCATCGCTTTGCGTCCTAGACAAACTGACCTAAACTGTAAACCGTCAGTACCATCAAGTGATAAAGATTACAGCTTGACATGATTTACGAACGAACACAGCAGGGGCAGTTCGCTGCCTACGATGGCAGCTCACCATTGCCACGCAAGCTGCGTTCGCTCCTCAAAGTGATTGACGGCAAAACCGCCACCGACGTGTACATCACAAGCCTTGAATCGTTTGGCGATGTGCCCAAATTGCTGCAATCGCTTGAAATGGCTGGTTTGGTGGCCGGCGTGTCCAGCGAAGCGGTCAGTTTGAGTCTGCTGCGCGGGGCCGATCATGCGGATGCCGCGAAAAAACCTGGTTTTCTCACGCGTCTTCGTCAATCCAAGGCCGATTTCAGCACCAGCACAGCGTTCCAATCGCCCAGCACCGAGCTACTCACGGTGAGCCCAGAGCATGCTTCGCTTGTCGGCGCTCCTGGTGCGCCAACCCTGCGCGAGGCGCAGATCGTCTCTGGCGCGCAGCGGCGCACGGCGCTGGCGCGTTGCGTCGATGAGATGTCTAGCTTTGTGCTCGCCCATGTGCCCGATCAAGCGTTTTCGATTCTTTCAGAGCTGGAGCAGGTGCATGACTTGGATCAGTTGGCCATTATTTTGGGCGGCTACGAGCAGATGGTGGCCGTCGCTGGCCCGGCAAGCCATAGTCATGTAGCGAACATCAAGCAAATCATGCGAGAAAGCTGGTAATGGCGGCCACACCTGAAATTGTCTACACCATCACGCCTGCGGGCTATACCGCTTTGCGTGTGGGCTCGCCTCAGCTCAGCTTGGATTTACGCACCGTACTGACCATGATCGATGGGGTGTGCCCGGTGGCGCAATACATTCCTTTCATGCGTGCGTTGGCGCCGCTGCTTCCCAAATTCGATACCTTGGAGCAAGCGGGTTACATCAAACCAGCAGGCTCAGTGTCCAGTCAAGCGGTTGATGCCTTTGTGAAATCGCTGGCAGCTGGCGTGAAGCTGTCCAATTTACCCAGCATTGATTCGCAATCCAAGGTGTCGGGTTTCGCACGGCTGTAGAACATTATTCAGATCAGGAGCACACCATGTCAGTTGTTTACCGAAAATCGCTCAAAGGCATTGATGAAGTGGCCTTCAAAACCACTGGACTGCCCATGCGCATGATGAGCTATCTGCTCGTGGTCGATGGCGAATCGTCCTTAGAGCAGTTGGCAGCGAATAACCGCCAGTTGCCCTCCCTAGATGTGGTGCTGCGCGGTTTGATGGAGCAGGGCTTCTTGGAGGTGGCCGCAGCCCAAGCCAACGTGGTGGAGATGAATCAGGCGCGGGTGAGCAATGGCGCGCCGCGCCCCTCTTATGCGCCCGCACCCATGCAAGCGCCCGCGCCAGCACCCATGCAGCAACAGCAGCCCGCGTATGCCCCACCACCAGCCGCTTACTTTCCTGAGCTGGACAGTATCAAGGCCAACATGGTGCGCGATGTGAGCGGCGTGCTGGGTGCCGATGCGGCGCCGGTGATCCAAAAAATTCAAGGTTGCCGCACCAAGGATGATTTGTTTGCCACCATGATGGGTATTAAAAAAATCATCACGATTTATGCAGACCGCACCGCCGCAGACAAATTTGCGTCGCGCTATCACGCTTTGTCGTCGTAGGCTAATTTTCAAAAAACCAAGGCCAAAAGCCTTCATTTCAACTTAGGAGCAATCATATGAACTTCGATCTCGTGTTAGCGACGCAGTTTTCATTTCTAGTCGCCTTTTTAGGCATGCTAGGAGGCGCATATTATTTTGGAATGATCAAAAGCACGCTGCCCCTGGAGCACCAATCCAATGCGGTAACTTCCTCGGTGTATTGTTTGATGGCCGCCATCGTCTACGGTGTCATCAATTACAAATACGGCATTGGCACCGACGCGCTGGCCAAGGGTGACTACCCCACCGTGCTGCGCTATATCGATTGGCTAGTCACCACACCATTGATCGTCAATAAATTCCCTGAGATGCTAGGCGGTGACGATGCGGTTGCTGTGGCCATTTTGGTGATCGTGGCGGATATTTTGATGATTTTGTTTGGCTGGGCTGGCGAGACATCGATCAACTTTGCCAAGGGCCCCACAGTCGTTGGCTGGGCGATGTTTGGTGTTGCTTGCTTGGCGTGGTTGTTTATCATCTTTGTGCTGTATACGGCGGTGAGTAATGCCTCCAAAGACAAGTTGGGCCCGATCAAGCAAGGCTTGTCTCGCTTGAAGCTCTTCATCGTGGTGGGCTGGGCAATTTACCCGCTGGGCTTCTTGGTCACCTTGCTATCAACCTCGCCTGATGTGCGCGTTGCGCGCGAGTTGATTTATAACATTGCCGATTTGTTCAATAAAGTGGGCTTTGGGATGGTGGCGATTTACGCGATTCGCCAGATGATGCGCGAGCAGAAGATTCGCGAAGCCATGCAGCAACTCTAAGCGGTTCAATCACGAGGCGGCACATTTCTCAGGAGATGGCGTCGCCTTTTTTATATGCAATCTGCAATTGTTGTCGGCGCGGGATTCGGCGGCTTGGCTTCGGCGCTTCGCTTGCGCGCACGTGGCGTGAGCGTCACGGTGGTCGATCAGCAGAGCGGCCCAGGCGGGCGCGGGCGTGAGTGGCTGCGTGCCTCTTGCGCGCAGCAGTTTCGCTACGATGCCGGCCCCACGGTGCTCACCGCGCCCGTGTTGTTTGATGAGCTGTTTGCGTTGTTTGGCGAGCGACTGTCAGAGCATGTGAAGCTGCTGCCCGTGAAGCCTTGGTACCAAATGCGCTTTGCCGATGGCTCGCAGATGGATTACGGCGGCAGCACCGAGCAGATTCAAGCGGAGATTGCACGGCTTGCGCCAGCTGATGCACTGGCCTATCCCGCCTTCCTCGCGCATTCGCAAAAGCTGTTTGAAAAAGGCTATGAGGAGTTGGGTAGCCAAGCATTTTTGGGCATGGCTTCCATGCTGCCGGTGATGCCTGCCATGGCCAAGCTGCGGGCAGATCGCAGCGTGTACGACCTGACGGCGCGCTTTTTCAAAGATGAGCGGATTCGCCGAGCGTTCAGCATTCAGCCGCTGCTCGTGGGGGGTAATCCGTTTGATACCACCAGCATCTACAGCTTGATTCATTTCCTTGAGCGCAAATGGGGCGTGTGGTTTCCAGAAGGTGGCATGGCGCGCTTGGTGCAAGCGCTGGTGGAGTTGGCGCAGCGCCATGGCGTGAAGTTTATCTGGGGGCAGGGCGTCAAGAAGCTTTTGCAAGCTGGCTCGCAAGCCAGTGGCGTGTTGCTGCGCGATGGTGTAGCGCTGCATGCCAATGCCGTAGTGGCCAACGCTGATCCCGGTCATGTGCTCACGCATTGGCTTGCCGAGCCGCGCAAAATGGGATGGGCGCAACAAAATGCAGAAGACGCAAAAGAGTATTCGATGGGCTTATTTGTTTGGTATTTCAGCACGAAGAAGGTATTTGCGGATGTGCCGCACCACACGATCTTGTTTGGCCAAGCCTATCGTGAGGTGTTGCACAGTATTTTCAATTCGCAAACCCTCAATGACGATTTGAGTATCTATCTGCACCGCCCAACCGCCACAGACGCGAGCTACGCACCGTCGGGCTACGATAGTTTTTATGCGCTCGTGCCTGTGCCGAATTTGAAGGCCAAGATTGATTGGGCTCAGGAGGCAAAGGCGTTTCGAGATCGCTTGGCTAAATGCTTGCAGGAGCGTATCCTGCCCGGCCTGGAAGAGGCGATTGTGGATGAATTTCATGTTACGCCCACGTATTTTCGAGATGAGCTGAGCGCGCCGCACGGCAGTGGATTTTCGATCACGCCTAAGCTCATGCAATCTGCGGGTTTTCGATTTCCTAACCGCGACAATCAAATCAACAACCTGTACTTCGTGGGCGCAGGCACGCACCCCGGCGCGGGTGTGCCGGGTGTGGTGACTTCGGCCAAGGTGGTGGAGCGTTTGATGTTTGGAGGTGTGGGATGAAGCCGCAGCAAATCCTCTCGCATCACGGCAAATCATTTGCGCTGGGTGCGCGATTTTTGTCAAAACCCACGCGCCACGACGTGACCTTGCTCTATGCATTTGCCCGCGTGGCCGATGATCTGGCCGATGAGGAGCATCTGGGCAGCTTGCCCGAGCGTATGGCGCAATTGCAAGCGATGCAGCGCGATGCTTTGCAACCCGATGCGCATTCGACCGAGCTGGCACACGAGGTGGGCCGCATGCTTACACGCTGCGGCGCACAGCCTGAGGTGTTGGCGCATTTCTTAAGCAGCTTGCAGCTTGATAGCGGGCCGCGCCACTTGCAAACCGAGCAAGAGCTGATGCAGTTTGCCCATGGCGTGGCGGGCACAGTGGGGCAATTGCTTTGCCCGCTGCTGGGTGCGCCCGCGCATGCCCAGCGCTATGCGTTGGCATTAGGTATGGCGATGCAGCTGACGAATATCGCGCGTGATGTGGTGGAAGATGCCGCGCGGAGTCGCTGCTACATTCCTGCGCAATGGGGCTTGTCGATGCAAGCCTTGGCTGCGCCGCCATCGCCTGAGCAAGCGGCGCTGGCTTTTGCAGCAATTGAGCGCTTGCTGGCCTTGGCCGACGAGCTGTATGCGTTTGCAGCCATAGGCTTTGCGCAGATTGCGCAGCGCAACCGCCGCGCAATTGTGGTGGCATCCAATTTGTACCGCGCGATTGGTCAAAAAATTCAGCAGCGCGGCGCGGCGCAGTATTGGCAAGGACGCTGCAGTTTGAATGGGTGGGAAAAATGCAAAATACTGGTCAAAAGCTTGAGTGCTTCGCGCTCAGTGGCGCAAACCTCCTCTGAGCTACTGCAAGTGACGTTTCAGCATCTGCGACATTTGCCCGGTTTTCCTGTCTAATGCGATTGCATGAGCTTATCCGCTGCGCCACCTGAGAGCTGTGATGTATTGATTGCAGGTGGCGGGCTGGCGGGCTTGCTGCTGGCTGCTGGCTTGGCCAATGAAAAATTCTCTGCGCTGCGCGTGTGCGTGATTGAGCCACGCCTGAGTTATGTGCGTGACCGCACTTGGAGCTATTGGCGGCAAGCGCCGCATGCATTGAGTCATTTGGAGCGGCACACTTGGCAGCACTGGTCGGTCGCGCATGCGGGGCGCGTGATTCGTAGCGCAGCTGATGGCTGGGTTTATGCGAGTGTGGATGCAGATGCAGTGTATGTGCATGCGCTGCAAAAAATTCAAGCGGCAACCCATGTGCAATTGCTCCAAGGCTGGAAAGTGCAGGACGATTTGGGCTCTGAGGTGAGCATCGTGCAGATCGGCTCCGGTGCAAAAAAACGCATACTCACGCAGCGTGTGGTGGATGCCAGTGCGCGCGTGAAGGTGCATCCTAGCGATTTGGCGCAGCAATTTGTGGGCTGGGAAGTGCGCTGCGATGAAGCGGTTCTTGAACCTGCCACTGTGCAACTCATGCACTTTGAAACTTCTGCACATGGCTTGCACTTCATGTATGTGCTGCCCTACGATGCGCATCGCGCACTGATCGAAAGCACTTGGATCTCGCCCACTAGCTTTCTGCCTGACTTTGATGAAGAGCTTCGTCACGCAGTGCAACAGCGGCTGGGTACTGCGCGGTTTGAAACTGTGTACCGCGAGCAGGGCAGCTTGCCCTTGCTCACGCCAGAGTTGCCGCGAGATGGCGTGATTCGATTGGGTCGAAGTGGCGCTGCGCTTCGACCCTCCACAGGTTATGCATTTTTGAACACACTCGCGCAAGTTGATCGCTTGTTGGAGAGTTGGCCCAAGCAGGCGCAAGGTTTGGCCAATTGGCAAGCGCCTGTGATGGCAATATCTGCAGCACAGCGCTGGATGGACGGTGTGTTCCTGCGCTCTCTGCAATCGAATTGGCAAGCGGCACCTGAGCGCTTCATGAATCTCTTTGCGCAGGTTCAGTCAGATGCTTTGCTGCGATTTTTAAGCGGGCAAGAGAGCTGGGCAGATCGCTGGGCCGTGATGCGGGCATTGCCTGCGTTGCCCTACATGCAGGCGGCTTGGCAGCACAGCTTAGGCGGGATAAAACATGCCTAAGCTGCATCCGCTCGCGTGGCTTGCATTGGCTGCTGTGTTGGTGCTGTTGCTGCGCATGCTTGAGAGTCGGTGGCCGCAATTGAGTTGGTTGCTGTTTTTTTCACTTACTTTAAGCCTAGGCTTTGCACATGGCGTGCTCGATATCGTGCTGCTGCGCCACGCGCTGCCGCGCCCGCGCGTGCTGGCGCACTTCTCGCTCTACGGTGTAGCAGTGATCATCGTGCTGGTGGCTGCGTGGAGGTTGCCTGCCTTGGCATTGCTGGTGTTGCTGCTGCTCTCGGTCTGGCATTTTGGGCAAGAGCTGCATCCGCTGCGGCTTGCACGGCTTGCGCTCGGTGGCGCGGCGGTGATGTGGCCGATGATCGTGCAGCCGATACAGATGCAAACGCTGCTGACGCAAGCCTTTCCTCAAGCTGCTTGGCTCATGCTGGCGTGGCAGGCATTGGCCTGGGTATGGCTACAGTGTTTGCTGGTAGCCATCGCGCGCCATTGGAGCGCAACTGCTGTACGCAATCGCTTGCTGCTAGAGAGCGCAGGCTTGGCCTTGATGTACAGCTTGCTCAGCCCATGGCTGGCTTTTGCTTTGTATTTCTCGCTGTTCCATAGCGTAGCGCATATTCGCCGAGTGTGGCAGGCAAGCTTTGCAGCAGGTGTTAGCTGGGCAGAGCAGCGCACGGGCTTACTGCTGACTGCGCTGCTTACGACGGCTTTGATTGCAACTTGCGCATGGATTTTTGTACCACAGGTTCAATGGATAAACCTGATGCAAAGCGCTTGGGCTTTGCCCGCTTGGGTAGCGCTGGTGACTGCGGTGACCGTGCCGCATGGCTTGTTGGTCGGTTTGGCATGGGCTTGGTTACAGACTACGAAACGCTATTAAATACATAGCAATCTACGTATATTTTATGCCGGCAAAGTGCCGATTCAGGCTTAAAAATCAGTCAAACGCTTGACCTCTGCGTGTCGTGGGAGTAGATTGTTGGCAAGGAGTCTTGCTATGCCACACTTGCTCAAACTCTCGTTGTCTCAAACTGCATTGCTGACGCGATTGCAGCGCATCAAAGCGTGGCTGCGAGAGCATCGCAAAGAGCAAGCAGTGGAGTATGCGGTATTTGACCACGTGCTCACGCTGTGGCTCATGGGCTGGGTGGGCGCTTTGCCTTGTTTGATCTTGGCGCTGTGGTGGTTGCTGCCGCTGTGTGTGCTGGCGGCTCATGCGCCACGTATGTATTTGACTGCGCGACTGCGATGGCATGCACAAGGGCATCTGCGTTGCGATTGGGCGCATCTGCTGAACTGAAGTGTGCGTTTTTGTCAGCATGCGTTCAGTTGCGCGCAAGCTGGTGTTGGTTTGGTGCAAGCAGGCGTTGGTTTCGCGTCAGTGCAGGGCAAGAGCTGTTTAGCACAATCCTTCCACGCTTCAATCCTGAGGCGACAAAACCAAACACAACACGAGGAGACATTTAATGTCCACAGCTCCATCTGCAGCGGTCGCTGCACGCCCTATGACGGGTGAAGAGAAGAAGGTGATCTTCGCCTCTTCTCTCGGCACAGTTTTTGAGTGGTACGACTTTTACCTCTACGGCTCATTGGCCGTGATCATTGCCAAGCAATTCTTCTCGGGGCTCGATCCCACATCAGGCTTCATTTTCGCGCTTCTGGCGTTTGCGGCAGGCTTCATCGTGCGGCCCTTTGGCGCGCTGGTATTTGGCCGCTTGGGCGACATGATTGGTCGTAAATACACCTTCCTGGTGACGATCTTGATCATGGGCTTATCCACCTTCGTGGTGGGCTTGCTGCCCAACTACACCACGATTGGAATTGCTGCGCCAATCATCTTGATCGTGCTGCGCATGCTGCAAGGCTTGGCGCTCGGCGGTGAATATGGCGGCGCGGCCACCTATGTGGCTGAGCATGCGCCACAGGGCAAGCGCGGCGCGTACACGGCGTGGATTCAAACCACGGCGACGCTGGGCTTGTTCCTTTCGCTGATGGTGATCTTGGGCACGCGCACACTGCTGGGCGAGGCTGAGTTCAACGATTGGGGCTGGAGAGTGCCATTCTTGCTGTCTGCCGTGCTGCTGGGCATCTCGGTGTGGATTCGCTTGTCGATGAGTGAATCGCCTGCCTTCGTGAAAATGAAGGAAGAGGGCAAAACATCTAAAGCACCGCTGACTGAATCGTTTGGTCAATGGAAAAATTTGAAGATCGTGATCTTGGCGCTATTTGGCTTGGTTGCAGGGCAGGCCGTGGTCTGGTATTCGGGCCAGTTTTATGCGCTCTTCTTCTTGACGAGCGTGCTCAAGGTCGATAGCGCCACGGCCAACATCATGGTGGCTGCATCGCTCTTGATTGGCACGCCTTTCTTCGTTGTGTTTGGCACGCTGTCTGACAAAATTGGCCGCAAGCCCATCATCATGGCAGGCTTGGTGTTGGCTGTGCTCACCTACTTCCCGCTGTTCAATGCGCTCACGCAAGCAGCCAACCCCGATCTGGCTGCCGCGCAAGCGAAGAACAAAATCGTGGTGACGGCCGGTGCTGGTGATTGCTCCTTCCAAGGCAACCCCGTGGCGCGTGAGATTGACTTCACCAAGAGTTGCGATATTGCCAAGCGTTTCCTCGCACAAAACTCGGTGAGCTACGACAACGCCACCGCAGCCGCTGCGGGCCCAGCCGTGATCCAAATTGGCGAAAAAGTCATCACAGCCCCTGTGGCCACCGTGGTGAACAGCAAATTTGACGAAGCCAGCGTGAAAGCGATTGCCGCGTTCAAGAAGGAAGTCGCTGAAGCACTCAAAGCTGCTGGCTATCCGCCCAAAGCTGATCCTGCCAAGATGAACAAACTGGCCATCATTGCCATTCTCTCCGTGCTGGTGATTTATGTGACCATGGTGTATGGCCCGATTGCGGCTATGCTGGTGGAGATGTTCCCCACGCGCATTCGCTATACCTCGATGAGCTTGCCTTATCACATTGGCAATGGCTGGTTTGGCGGCTTGATGCCCACGATTGCATTTGCCATGGTGGCGCAAAACGGCAATATGTTCTACGGCCTGTGGTATCCGATTGTGATAGCCGCGACCACTTGCATCATTGGCTTGCTCTTCATCAAAGAGACCAAGGATGTGGACATTTACGCTGCCGATTGATCGCGTGAAATGATAAGGGGCTCTCCAACCGGGGAGCCCTTTTTTTATTGATTTTTTTGGAGAACGGTATGTGGAAAATAGGTATCGGATTTGTGATCTTCGCCGCTTTGGCGATGTGGGTGATCGTCAAAGGCGGTGATTCGCTGGATATGGCCGGCGAAAAGCATGAGACGACGCCTGCACACAGCAGCGCGCCAGCCAAGTAGAGTGAATCTTACGATGTCATCAATGTAGCTGAGGCTTATTACCCAGAGACCTAAACATGCCCTATTTTCAAGCCGCATAACGCACATGCTCGGCTTGAAAGAAATTACTGACGACGACAGGCTGCTTTTGACGGCGATGCAAATGTGAGCGTAGTGCTT
>JAYVJQ010000177.1:0-2596 GCA_043769055.1 Allobrachymonas sp. | reverse complement strand
CACTTGAACACGACCGTCTTGTGCCCGTTGAGCAAAACCCGGTGCTCGCTGTGCCATTTGACGGCGCGGGCCAGCACTTGGCTTTCGGTATCACGACCTCGGGCGGTGAGGTCGTCCACCGTGTCGGAATGATCGGCCCGGGCCACATCTTGCTCAATGATCGGGCCTTCGTCGAGATCGGCGGTGACGTAATGTGCAGTCGCGCCAATCAACTTCACACCGCGATCATGGGCTTGGTAGTAGGGCTTTGCGCCTTTGAAACTGGGCAGAAAGCTGTGGTGAATATTGATGGCGCGGCCAGCCAAGGCTTGGCACATATCATTGGACAGAATTTGCATGTAGCGCGCCAAAATCACCAGCTCCGCGCCCTCGGCATTGATAATTTGCAACTGCTGCGCTTCAGAGAGCGCTTTACCATCTTTGGGCATGGGGATATGGTGAAACGGCACGTTGTAGCTGGCAGCGAGTTGGTAAAAATCTCGGTGATTGCTGACAATGGCGCGAATGTCCAAATTGAGCAGGCCGCTTTTGTAGCGAAACAACAAATCATTCAAGCAATGGCCTTGTTGGCTCACCATCAGCACAGTACGCATGGGCTGATGGGCCGTATGCAACTTCCAAGTCATGTCAAAGCTTTGGGCAAATGTGGCCAAATCGGCTTGGAGAGTTGCCTGATCTAAACCGCAGGCAAAGCTCACGCGCATGAAGAAAAGACCCGTGTCGTGGTCGTTATATTGCGCAGCCTCTTCAATATTGCCGCCGCGCTCCAACAAAAAACCCGAGACGGCATGCACGATCCCGCGTCGATCAGGGCAAGTTAGGGTCAGGATGTAAGTGGGGTAGGAAGGCTGAGACATAGCTAGTATTTTCACCGATATTGTAAGCAAAACAGCGGTTTGCTGGCATATTATCTATATAGAACGCTATCAAAAGCATAGTGTCATGCACGACTACGCTCGGACAACGTGAATATTCGCAAAGAGGCGCGGCAGCGCAAATGAGTACCTTTGACTGATTGCCGATCATGGCCGGGCGATGCAATAATTCTGAATA
Organism: Allobrachymonas sp.; assembly: GCA_043769055.1. Classification (GTDB taxonomy): domain Bacteria; phylum Pseudomonadota; class Gammaproteobacteria; order Burkholderiales; family Burkholderiaceae_C; genus JANMDU01. Next base: position 1,543 of record JAYVJQ010000177.1, on the reverse strand, counting down.
GTTGCGCATCCAGATACAGGCCAAATCGTCAATGATCGGGGCGCACGCGGAGCAGGTTATGCAGGTAAGCAATGATCAACCATCAGATACTATGGTGGTGAATTCAGACAGGGCAGAAAAGTTCAGGCAAGGAATTCGTGCAATCAGTCAGTCCGCAGAAGCGGTATTGCATGGCTTGCGTACCCAAGGCGCAGTCAATCGCCCATTGGGTTTGCAGTTGGCCGGGCTGCTCAAAGACTTGCGTCAACAGCGGACTTTTTCGATGGATTTGGCCATGGGCTTGTCGCCCAATCCTCAATTTGATGCCTACATCAATGCTTTGGGCATGCTGCGCGGCATGGTGGCCCATTGGCTCACGATCCATGCGGCCAACCCGCATGCGATTGAAGTGGAAGCCACAGATTTTGAGATGCAATGCTTCAGCACTCTTGGCGCAGGCGTCGTGTGGCTGGATAGTTTGCACAGCGACAAACAAGGTGACTCCTTGCTTTCAGACGAGCAAATGCTGAGCTTTGTTTTTGGCACGCAACAAGCTCAAGGTGAAGATATCACCGAACAAGTTCAGCAGTTGTGGAGCAAGTTCACGACCCGCCCGGGCTTAGTGACGTAATACTATCAAGCACTCGGCTGCTCAACTGGCTTTGAACAAGTAACTGGCCACGCGCTGGATTGTATTTTCTGCTTGGGAATACGCTCCCGAGCGCTGTTGGAAACGCGCCAACGCAGTGTCTGCCCGTAACAAGGCTTTGGCCATTTCCATTTGATGCTCCGCAGCTACGACGCCAGGGGTGGTGGCTATCTGGCGGCGCATTTCTTCGGCCTTGGCTTCATCGCCCAGTGAAGCGAAGGCCGCCGACATGGCACCCATGGCCTGCACACGTGCAATACCAGTGGCTTGCGCAGCGCCGGGTTCAGCGCTTTGCAAAGCTTTCATGACCGCGATTGCCCCCGCAGGGCCGGCAATCTCGCCTACGCCTTGCAGCGCAAGGGCCTTGTCGGCTGCATTGCTTGCCTTGAGCGCTTCAGCAATGGCCATATCGAGGGTTTGGGCGGCTGATGCATCGGCGGTAGTCACAGATTTGGCTTGAAACAGTAAGGCCAAAAGTTTGGCCGTGACAGCAGGGGTACGACTTTGCTTGGAAGCATTTTGCAAGCGATTGGTCAAATCATTGGCACGATCAAAATTGCCAGTCTTAGCGGCTGCATTAACACCGGCCAAGAGCACTTGCGCTGTTGCAACCAACAGCTCATCGGTGGCGATCTGCCGTTGTGCGGCATCCCCCACCTGCCCAGCAGCCTCGGCGGCTTGCGATAAAAAGGGTTGCGCGATTTGTTCAGGGCTACGCGATTGTGCAGCCAATGCAATCGCAGCGGCGCTAGCGGCCTTGGCCTTGGCTGCGGGATCGCGTATCGCCGTCACGCCTGACTTCACACTATCGAGTAGTTTGCGTGATTTATCAGCGGTCGCGCTGGATACACCCCACGCACTGACCGCAACATCGCTGACCTGCCCTGCAGAGGTCAAAGCAGGGGTGGGATTGGG
>JAYVJQ010000176.1:0-4719 GCA_043769055.1 Allobrachymonas sp. | reverse complement strand
ACGATAGAGGCATTGGCGACTGCCTGAGCCGCTGTGTTGTGAACTGTTGCACCATGCGCCATCAATGGCTGCGCTTTGGCGGCGGTGCGATTCCAGACCTGCACATCAAAACCCGCCTCGCACAAGCGACGCGCCATCGGCAGGCCCATCAAACCTATGCCTAAAAAGGCCACGGTTGTCATCTGGCTCATCAGTCACTCCAATTTATTACTATCAAAATAATAGCGAACTACGCATAGCTTATGCCGGCTACATGCTATTTTTACTTAAATAATTGCTCCATTTCGCGGCGCAAGGTGTAGGCGCGCGAAGCAGGCATTTGCACATCATCCCATGTGAGGGCTTGCCCTTTACTGACAGCGCGCACCAGCTTCACATCGTGCGCCAAGCCCAGCGGCAAGCCGCCAATTTGGCGGGATGTGGCAGCGGGCAAGAGCTTGCCCCACACCGTGTAGCCGCCCTCGCCGTCCAACATCTCGCCGGGCGTTAAATCGCGTTAGGCGGTAGCCACCACATCGGCATTCCAGCCTTGCGCTACGCCGGTGGGTTCGTTGCGCAAAGCAATCGATGCCACGCTCATGCCCACTTCCAAGCCAATCAAATGCCAGCGTTTGTAAAGCGTGAAATAACGCCCAGTCGGGTCTGTGTGAGCGTTGTATTCTTCAAAGCAGTTTTTGATGTAATCCGTCTCCGCCTCGACCGTGACCCACACGCCCATGCGAATGTCATACGGGATTTTTCGGCCGTCTTTCTCTAAGCTAGAGATCACCTCCACCATACCCTTTTTCTCCAGCACGCCGCCCTCAGAAATAGGCCGAGTTACATAGGGAATATCTTCCACACTGGCTGAGGGATACAAAAGACCGTTGCTCGGCACAGCCAAGCCCGTGGCATTGCTCACCGCCGTGCTTTCAATACTCGGCTTGGAGCCATCCAGAAAGCTGTTGAACATTTTGGGATTCAAGCCGCCACGCACGGCTTGCTCAGGGCTTAAGCCATAGTAGCCCCACACCGTCTCAGGCGTAGATTGTGCAAAGTGCGGCAGCCATTTGTGGCCACGCCCTGCTGCCACTACAGGGAATCCGCAAGTGCGCGCCCAATCCACCAAATCGCAAATCATGGCAGGTTGATCGCCAAAGGCAAGCGAGTAAATCACGCCCTTCTCAGCAGCTTTGCGCGCCAGCAGCGGCCCACAAAACGCATCGGCTTCCACGGTCACATTCACCACATGCTTGCCATGCTCAATCGCTTTCAAAATATGATCGACCGCATGCACTGGCGAGCCGGTGCATTCCACAAGGATTTCAATTTCATGCAAGGTGGCCACGACTTCCCAGTTGTCCGTAATCCAAGTCGCTCCTGTATTGATAGCATCTTGCGCAGATTTAGCGCCGGCAAGCAGCGGATTCCAGCCTACATTTTCTAAATTCTTACGTACCTGCGCAGGATTCAAATCCGCAATCGCCACCAGATGAATGCCGGGGGTACGCGGGATTTGGCTGAGGTACATGCTGCCGAATTTGCCAGCGCCAATCAAGCCGATGCGAATGGGCTTGCCGGCTGCGGCGCGTTGTTGAAGTTGGGTGTGGAGGCTCATATTAGTTGTTGGGTGTACGAAAAAAATACGGAACACAGAAAGCACAGAAATTACACAGAAACCACAGAATAAAACCAATAGGAAAAATGATGCTCAGCAAGGCTCAAGTTCATCAAATCTATTTTCTTTTTCTGTGTCTTCTGTGTTATTTCAGTGTTTTCTGCGTTGCGTGTTTGGCTTTATTTTGGAATCACCTCAAGCCGCCAGCCGCAGCTCTTCCAGCGAAGTTTGCATCGCGCTCGCAGGCAGTCCATCTTTCCACGGCAAGTCCACAGGATACTCGCGCAGCAAGCAATCATCGGGTAGGCAATCAATTGGCGTGAAGTCGCGGTGGGCGATGTATTCGGGGCGTTTGTGGCGGCGGATGTGGTTGCTTACGGCGCATAGGCTGAGGTACACGCTCACACGGTTAAATGGCGACAGGTTGGAGCTAGAGGCATGCACCAAACACGAGTGGAACAGAATCATTGAGCCTGCTGGGCCTTTGGGGCTGACGATGCCGCCTTGCTTGCCACCAGCGCGATCCACGAGCTGAGTGATCAAGGAATTGTCCACCGTCCACAGCGGATAGCTCGTCGTCGTTAAATCATGCTTGGCGTTCACCACACCTTTTTTATGCGAGCCGGGGATGAACATCAGCGGACCGTTGAACTCGGTGACTTCATCCAAGAAAATCGCCACATTCATCGCACGCTCAGTGGGCATCATGTCGTCATTGAGCCAAGTGCCATAGTCTTGATGCCATTGCCACACATCGCCTTCAAAGGCCATCTTGCCATTGATTTTGAACTGGTGCATGTAGAGTTTTTCGCCAAACAAATCCTCCACCGGCTCAATAATGCGCGGGTGGCGGGCTAATCTTGCAAAGGGCTCGCTGTACATGTGCGCGGCGAAATTGGTGCGCACCGCGTCTGAGCCTCTTTCGCGCACGTTGTAGGCCTCGCGGCGGGCATACAGCTCGGGCACGGCCTCGGTCAAGTTGCGGGTTTCTTCTGGATTGAAATGGCTAGGGAAAAACAAATACCCTTCGCGGTCGAATTGCGCGAGTTGTTCTGGGGTTAAACGCATGGGGGTCTCCTTCGGGTTGGTGTGAATGTGCAACTGCTCAAGCCACCGAGGGCTTAAGCACCTGGGCCAATTGGGTTTCAAGATGGCTGCTGGCTTGATCGCCGTGCGCGCGCATGAGCGATTCAGCTTTGCGGGTATCTTTTGCAGCAATCGCGCGGGAGATGGCTTCATGCTCATCCCACACGGCTTCGCGCAGCTTGGCCGATTGCAGCACCGCACCCATTGCGCGGCGAATATGCTGCCAATGCAATTGCGCACTTTGCTCAATCAGCGGATTATTGGCTGCTCGATAGATCGAGCGATGAAACGCTATATCCGCCTCAATCATCGCGCCAATGTTCTTGCCGCGCGCAGCTTTGCGCCCCTGCTCGATCAATACGCTATCAAAAGCGTAGCTACCCGCGCAGGCCAGCCGGGCGGCCAAGGCATCTAAAGCACTACGAATTTGGTACACATTGGCAAGCCAAGCAGCATCCAGCGGTGCCACCAACACGCCGCGCCCCGGCGCATCCAAAATGAAGCCATCTTTTTTCAGCAAGCGCAGTGCCTGCAATACCGGCTGACGGCTCACATCCAATTGCTCAGCAATATCTTCCTGCGTGATACGCGCGCCGGGCGCTAGTTCACCATGGCTGATGGCATCGAGTAGCTTGCGATAAACCTGCTCCACCAAGTCGGGCGTAGATTCGATTTTGTGCAGATTGCTCATGATCATTACTGTACTCTGTATACAGAATACAAATAGCATACATTTCCTAGGATTTACCCTAGAAATCAATGTACTCTTGTATAGTGCAAGAACGAATCTTCCCCGCTTGACTACACACTTACTGCGATGACAAACCCCTTCGATTTCAACTCTAACCCGGCCTATCTTGATCTGCAATTCAACAACCGTTTGCGTGTGCCTGAATTTGCGCAGCATTTCCAGCGCTGGCAAAGCGAGTCTGTAGCTGCAAGAAAAAGTTCCTGCGTGCTTGATGTCGCATATGGACAAGGCCCTGCGGAAGTGTTAGATATTTTTCCAGCAGCTGGTGCGCAGAAGAAAGCGCCTGTACTCGTATTCATCCACGGCGGCTATTGGCGCAGCCTAGACAAAGCCGACCACAGCTTCATCGCACCTGCGTTTGCGAGCGAAGCTTGTGTGGTGATTCCCAACTACCCCTTATGCCCCCATGTGACGATGGAGCAATTGGTGTTGACCCAAGTGCAAGCACTCGCATGGATCTATCGTCACATTGCTCAATATGGCGGCGATGCCACGCGTATCACGGTGATTGGCCATTCAGCTGGTGGGCATTTGGCAGCGATGATGCTTGCCTGCCAATGGCATCGCGTGGCCAGCGATTTACCCAAGCACTTGGTGCGCAATGCGCTGTCCCTGTCTGGTTTGCATGATTTAGAGCCGCTCATGCACAGCCCCTTTATTCAAGGCGATCTGCGATTTACCGCCTCGCAAGTGCGACGCTGTAGTCCCGCCAAATTTCCTGTTCCACAAGGAAAGCTGATTGCGCTTTGCGGTGCAGAAGAAAGCGATGAATTCATTCGCCAAAACGCGCTGATGCAAGCCGCTTGGGGAAAAGCATGCGTGCGCCACTGCGAAACATTGCCCAGCCTCAATCACTTCTCCGTGCTCGAAGCATTGGCAACTCCAGGTCACCGCGCCCACAATTTGTGCCTGAGCCTCCTACAATAAGCGCTTTGCCGCCATAGTTCAATGGATAGAACGGATGCCTCCTAAGCGTCAGATACAGGTTCGATTCCTGTTGGTGGTACCAAATTGAAGGCCGGAAGAGTTCAAAGACTTCCGGCCTTTTTCAATTTCCCAAGATTACATCCCTCGGGGTAGCCCAGCGCATGCGGCGGCACGAGGCAAACTCAATCACAACGCTGCGCCTACAACTGATCGCATCGCTGGCCGTGGCGCTGGGACATTGCCCCCATTGCAACGAAGTTATTAACAAGTCAACCAAATATGTCCTATTTCGTTAACAACGGATGACTTACAAAAGCATGAAAGAGATAACAGCCGCTGCTCAAGATGAAATCAGAGA
>JAYVJQ010000175.1:0-3331 GCA_043769055.1 Allobrachymonas sp. | reverse complement strand
CCTTCGAGATCGAATACACCAGCGCATGCGCCCACTGAGATTTCGCCTTGCGCTGGCGTGCCGGGCAAAAAGCCTTGGTGCGCTTCGCTCCAAGCGGCTTTGCTGCCTGCTTGGCATTGCAAATGAATCACCGGGCTGTAGCCGCCCGATACCGCGAGTAAATCGCAAGCCTCTGTGCGGGCTTGGCCGGTGAGTTGGCCACTGGCATCTATCGCCTGCACGCTGATGCGGTGCAACTGCTTGCCGCCATGCGCCTGTGTGACCACATGGCCACTGCGAATAGGAATGCCCAGCGCTTTGGCCTGCTCGCTCCATAGCCCGATGGCTTGGCTGCGCGCATCCACCACTTGCACCGCCACGCCGATTGAGCGCAGGGTAAGAGCCGCTTCATAGCCCGCATCGTTGTTGGTGAACACGCAGGCTAACTTACCGAGCTTGATGCTGTAGCGGCGAATGTAGGTGACGACTGCGCTGCTGAGCATCACGCCGGGAATATCGTTGCCCGCAAACACCAGCGGGCGCTCATGCGCACCCGTGGCCAAGATCACTTGTTTTGCACGCACCTTCCACAAGCGCTCACGGTAGGCGGCTCTTGCATCAAGCGGCAAATGGTCGCTGTAGCGCTCCATCAAAGTCAGCAGGCGATGGTCTTGAAAGCCAAAGGCTGTGGTGCGCGGCAGCAGTTGCACATGGGGCATTGCTGCCAGCTCTTGCAAAGTGCGCTCTAGCCAAGCAGCAGCATCTTGCCCTGCGACTTTTTGATCGCTTGAGAGCAGCCAGCCGCCCATCTCGGATTGCTCATCGCACACCATCACGCGCGCGCCTTGCTTGCCCGCCGCTAAAGCCGCTGACAAACCGGCTACACCGGCGCCCACAATCAGCACATCAGCATGCGCATTTTGTTTGTCGTACACATCTGGATCAGCGAGCATGGGCGATTCGCCCAAGCCGCTGGCTTTGCGAATATGCTTTTCAAAAAAGTACCAAGCCTTTTGCGAAGCCATGAAGGTTTTGTAATAAAAGCCCGCAGGAATCAAGCGTGCAAACCAGCCATTGGCTGCACGCAGATCAAATTCCACACTGGGGCTGGCATGGATGCTGCTGGCCACCAAGCCCGCGACCAAGCTCACCTCGGTCATCTTCGCATTGGGCACAGTGCGCGCGCCTTCAAAGAGTTGCACCAAGCCATTGGGCTCTTCCACGCCAGCGGCCATGAGCGCGCGGGGGCGGTGGTATTTCCAGCTGCGGGCGACCAGTTGCACACCATTGGCCAGCAGTGCAGAGGCTAGGGTGTCGCCTGCGTAGCCGGTGTAGGGCTTGCCGTTGAAAGTGAAGGGCAGGGGCTTGCTGCGGTCGATCCTGCCACCAAGGGAGAGACGTTGTGAGTTGTGCTGCGTCATGCTTTTGCTTCCTTTGGCTTGAGGCTAGCTGGCATGAGCGTAGCTGGCACGAGCGCAGCGGGCATATCTTCGCCAATTTTCCAAGTGGCCACAAATTCATAAGTCACCGTGTGGCGCAGCGCGTGAAACCATTTGCCGCAGCCGCTGGCATGACGCCACTGCTCGTGGTGCAAGCCTTTGGGGTTGCTGCGCATGAAGACGTAATCGCCCCATTGCTCGTCGCTCATCTGTTCGGTGTTCAAGGGGCGGGCGATGCCGCCTTCGCCGCCGTAGGTAAATTCGGATTCAGCGCGCGCGCCGCAGTAGGGGCAGTGAATTTCTAGCATGGGGTTCTCCCGTGATCAGTGCGCATCAATGAGCCACAGCCGCTGCGCCATGCTCATCAATCAAATGGCCAGTGTGAAAGCGGTTCAGTGAGAAGGGCGCGTTCAGCGTATGCGGCCTGCCTTGCGCCACCGTATGCGCCATCACCCAGCCCGAGCCGGGCGTGGCTTTGAAGCCGCCCGTGCCCCAGCCGCAGTTGATCGACAAGCCTTTGATGGGCGTGAGGCCGATGATGGGGCAGGCATCGGGCGACACATCCACAATCCCGCCCCATTGCCGATTCATGCGCACGCGCGAGAACAGCGGGAACAATTCCACAATCGCTTGCAGCGTTTGCTCGATGATCGGAAAGCTGCCGCGCTGGCCATAGCCGGTGTAGGCATCAATGCCCGCGCCAATCACCAAATCGCCTTTGTCGCTTTGGCTGATGTAGGCATGGATCGCATTACTCATCACCACCGTCGGAAAAATCGGCTTGAGTGCTTCGCTCACCAAAGCTTGCAATGGGTGACTTTCTAGCGGTAATCTGAAGCCCGCAAGGCTGGCGAGCACGCTCGAATGCCCTGCGGCCACCACGCCGACTTTTGGCGTTTGAATGTAGCCAAGACTAGTTTCCAAGCCCACTACAGCGCCGCCTTCTTGCCGAAAGCCTTGCACCTCGCAGTTTTGAATAATGTCCACACCCAGCGCATCAGCGGCTCGGGCAAAGCCCCAAGCCACGGCATCGTGCCGAGCCACACCAGCGCGCGGCTGGTAGCTGGCGCCAAGCACGGGGTAGCGCGTATTCAAGTTGATGAAGGGCAGCATCTCTTTGATTTGTTCGGGGCTTAAAACCTCTGCATCGACGCCATTCAAGCGATTGGCCGTCACGCGGCGCTCTATATCGCGCATGTCTTGCAAGGTGTGGCCCAAGTTCATCACGCCGCGCTGGCTGAACATCACGTTGTAATTCAAATCCTGCGAAAGCCCCTCCCACAGTTGCATGGCTTTTTCATACAAGGCGGTAGATTCATCCCACAAATAATTGCTGCGCACAATCGTGGTGTTGCGCCCCGTGTTGCCACCGCCCAGCCAGCCGCGCTCGACCACGGCGATATTGCGCATGCCATGCTCTTTGGCTAGGTAATACGCCGTGGCCAAGCCGTGGCCGCCGCCGCCCACGATCACTGCGTCGTATTGGCGCTTGGGCGTGGCTGAGCGCCATTGGCGCTGCCAGCCTTCGTGGTAACTCATGGCGTTGCGCAGCAACGACCAGATGGAGAAGTGCTGCATGAGTACTGCCTTTTTTACAGGTTCAAACTCGGATACGTGAGAGGTGAGTTGGCTTAACTTGCCGTCCAGCCGCCATCGAGCATTAGGGCGCTGCCTGTCATGAGGCTGGAGGCATCGCTGGCTAAGAACACAATCGCGCCCATGATTTCCTCGAGCTTGCCTACGCGGCCTAGCGCGATCTTGCTCGTGACAAAAGCTTTGAAGTCAGGATCGGCCAGCATACCTGCGGTGAGTTCGGTTTCGATGAAGGTGGGGCAGATGGAGTTAACGCGAATGTTGTTGGGGCCCAGCTCCCAGCCCAGCGTTTTGGTCATGCCTTCTAGCGCATGCTTGCT
>JAYVJQ010000174.1:0-3539 GCA_043769055.1 Allobrachymonas sp. | reverse complement strand
GGCCAGCGCAGCGGCACGAGCTGAAACAGCGCGCCATTGCCAGCACCAAGGGCTGCAAAGCAGAGCATAAAGAGCAGGGTGGTGAGCACAAGCGAGCTGCCCGCTAAGCCGCAGAGAAACAGCGTGATCGCCACCACCACCAGCACGCCGCTGAGTGTGTTGATGCCGCCCACGCGATCGCTCACATAACCGCCCACCACACGCACCGCAGAGCCCATGAGCGCCGCCAGCATGGTGAGTTGCCCCGCTTCGACCTTGGTGACTTTGAATTGATCGTAAAAATACGTTGGCAGAAAACTCGCTAAGCCAATGAAACCACCAAAAGTGATGACATAGATGAAGCTAAACGCCCAGCCATCTTTTTCAAACAAGCAAGCAATATGCTGGCGAAAACTTTGGTGCTCAATATCGGGCGGCTCTTTGGCAAAAAAGATCATCACGAGAAAGGGTGCGAGCATACAAATCGCTGCCAAGCCATAGACTGCTTGCCAACCAAACTTCATGGCCAAGGGCGGCGCAAACAACACGGCCAGCACGGTGCCTGAATTACCCGCACCAGCAATGCCCATCGCCAAGCCTTTGTACTTGGGTGGATACCAGCCGCTGCCCAAGCTGAGCGCCACACCAAAGCTTGCACCTGCAATACCCAGCAGCACGCCCATTGCAATCACATGATCGTAAGTGCTGATGAAGAAATAGCCGCCGACCAAAGCCACCATGATCAGGCTCATTTCCACCAAGGCTGCATTTTTGCGGCCAATGTATTGCGCCAATATCCCGAGTGGAAAGCGCATCAACGCACCTGCCAAAATTGGCACCGAGATCATGAAGCCTTTTTGTGCAGGCGTGAGGTTGAATGTTTCGGAGATGAAGGGTGCCATCGCACCATTCAAAACCCATACGGCAAAGCAAAAATCAAAATAGAAAAATGCAGCAAAAAGCGTAGGCGTGTGCCCGCTCTTAAAAAACGACTTGAAATCTGACATGGCATCCCGTGTTGTGTGTTGAATTCACTGGATTAGTGCGAAATCCGTGCCAAGTCGGGGCATTGTATGTGAATGCCGATTTGCACCGCTTTGAAGCTATGAAATGAATCAAGGCACAGGATCAGTGCGCGCTCTCTAAATCCACGCAGACCAAGGCACTGTGATGGTTCCAGCGCAAGGTGATGACAAACGGGCGCTGGCGCAGGCGCGCGCGTGCGCCTTGGCCATCATTCAGATGCCCTTGAAACTTCAGTGGCACAGAAATCTCCAAGCCTGCGCCCAGCTGCTTGCGGGCATTGCCAGCCAAGGTATTGGCCACTTCGCCAACCGCATCCAGCAAATTGTCTTCGTGCAGATTAGTCTCATGCTGCAAAAGCAGTAGTTCGCGCACCATGCGTGCGGGCATCGAGACGATCACATGCCCGTTGTAGCTACCAGAAAAACTCACCAAACCATTGAACTCATGGCCTTGCATGTTCACTGAGCCGAGATATGCGGAGGTGACTTGAGGTTCTTGCCGCGTAGTCACAGAGAAATAATTTTTCACTGAGTCCACAAACAGACGCAGTTCAGATTCGCTAATAGAAGCCATCGCTTATTTCTCCATCAAATCCAGCAAGGCTAATTGCAATTCATCATCACTAAACGGCTTGCCCACAAAACCACGTGCACCCAGCTTGAGTGCTTGGATGGCGGTGGCTTTGTCATCCAAGGCGCTGACGACCAAGATATTGGTTTGCGGCAAAATTTTCATAATGGCTTGGATGCAGGGAAGGCCATCCATCTCGGGCATGGTCAAATCCATCGTGATCACATCGGGCTGGGACGCCTTGGCAATGCGCAATGCTTCAACACCGTTGCGTGCCAAGCCCACCAAAGCGATGTGCCCTAGTTTGCCGTTGCTCACGATCCGCGAGATGCGGGTGCGGATCATATTGGAGTCATCGACAATCAGCATTCTCATGGCGTACCCCCGGCAAACTTCAGTCTGAATTCTGTGTATTGGCCGGGCGCAGAGCCTAAGCCCATCAAAGCGCCCACGCGCTTGGCCTGCGTTTGCACAACATCCAAGCCGACGCCTCGCCCGGCATGCAAGCCCTCAGAGCCTTGTGCAGAGGCCGTCGAAAAACCGGGCTTGAAGATGTGTGCAATGGCTGTTTTATCGTCCATTGCTTGTAGTTGCGCGGCACTGTAGCCGGTTTGCGCCAGCTTCTCGCGGATGCGCGTTGCGGACAAACCTGCGCCATCATCACGTACCGTGAGCCACCAATGGCCATCTTGCAATACCAAATTCACAGCCACGTTCCCAGTCACAGCTTTGCCACTGGCCACGCGCTGGCTCGGCGCTTCAATGCCATGCACGATGGCATTGCGCACCAATTGAATACTGACATCCTTGACAAACTGCTTGAATGAGGCGTTCAGCTGTTCAAAGCCTGGCATATTGACTTGCACGTCGGCGCTCTTGCCCAGATCACGCGCAATATCGCTACCCATGTTGCGCAATTGCTCTGGCAATCCTGATGAAGGGCTGATTGAGATGGACTGAGTCGATGCGAACGCGTCACGGGTTACCGAAGGCGATGCAGTGGATGGTCTCCTAGCTGCCATCTCGCGGAAGATCGAGAGCTTGGACAGCAGGCTCTCCAAATGAATCGGTAGTTGCAGCAGCGTTTCTTGGCTGGGCGTATCGCCGCTGCGCATAGGAGCGAGCAGGCTCTCCATCGCATGCGCTTCCATGCTGAGCACATCCAAGCCTAGCGATTGAGCCTCGCCTTTGAAGGCGTGCATGCGACGAAAGACGGATTCAATCACGGTTTTGGATTCGCGCTGTGTCGTGGCGGTAGATAACTCACGCAATTCCACATTGGCTAGGAGCAATTCTTTTTCTGAGCGAGCGGAAAACTCAGCCAGCTGCCCTGCGTCGGTCTCCAGCGCTTTGAGCATCATGCTGATTTCTTTTTGTGCGCCTTGCTTGTGCTCTTGCAACGCAGCCTCCAATTCTTTGCGTTGCGTGATATCTTGCACGGTGACTAGCAAATGCGTCACACGATCATTGGCAATCGTGCGATTGAAGGCAAAGGACAAATGTCGCAGCACCGATTTGCCCAAACGATTGATCGCAAAAATTTGCACATCACTCAAGGGATTGATGCTTTGCACCAATTGCTCTTTGACGTGAGGTGTGAATAGCAACTCCAAGTAGTCGCCAGTGTCTTGCAAGACTTTGGCAGAGACCAAGGGCTTGAGCATATCCAAAAATGTTTCGCCGGGGTGTACGGGTTTGCCAAACAAGTCGTGACTGGATTTGGCAATTTGTGTGCCCACGCGCAGCTCGGGCGTGATGAGGAACAAACCTTCACGCACACGGGCGAGAATCTCGCGGTTTTCATTGGCCACTTGTTCTGTGGTTTCATCGGCGCGGCGAAGGCTGCGGATGAATTTGAACAAGATGAATACAAAATTGAGCAAGGCCAGCACGATGCCCACGGTTTGCACCATGCGCAGGCGCGATGCACGATCCCCTGCCTCTTGCTCCAGCGCCGTGGTCAT
>JAYVJQ010000173.1:0-3173 GCA_043769055.1 Allobrachymonas sp. | reverse complement strand
CAAGGCCACCAGTGTACTTTCCACCCCAGTATTTGAAGCAAAAATGGCAGTTAGCCGGCATAAAATAAGCGTAAAATGCTATCAAAATTGGAGCAATTTGCCGGTTGAGCAACGTGCTGTAATCCTGCAAAAAGCGGCGGATATGTTGGAGGTGCAAACACCCAAGTTCTGCACCCTGCTCGTTAGAGAAGCCTTCAAAACATGGGGCGATGCAATTGCAGAAGTGCGCGAAGCGGTGGATTTCTTGCGCTATTACGCCTTGGAAGCCGAGCGCATCATGCAGCCCATCGCGCTACCTAGCCAGTCAAACGGGGTGACGCATGGCGTCACGGGCGAAACCAACGAACTGCGCCTCAAGGCGCGCGGCGTGTGGGTCTGCATCAGCCCGTGGAATTTTCCGCTCGCCATATTCCTGGGCCAGGTCGCCGCAGCGCTGGCTACTGGCAACACCGTACTGGCCAAGCCTGCCGAGCAAACGCCTGCAATTGCAGTCGAAGCGGCTAAGCTCCTGCACCAAGCAGGCGTGCCCGAGGCCGCATTGCAAGTGCTGCATGGCCCAGGAGAGACTGTTGGTGCTGCGTTGGTAGCTCTGGAAAACATAGCAGGCGTGGTCTTCACCGGCTCCACCCAAGTCGCCAAAATCATCCAACGCAACCTCGCCGCCAAAGACGGCCCGATCACGCCGCTGATTGCCGAGACGGGTGGCATCAACGCCATGCTGGTCGATAGCAGCGCCCTGCCCGAGCAAGTGGTGGATGCCGCGATCCAGAGCGCCTTCAAAAGCGCCGGCCAGCGCTGCTCCGCGCTGCGCTTGCTCTGCGTGCATGAAGCCATTGCGGATCGCATGGTCGAAATGCTGCAAGGCGCGGCCAGCGAATTGCACGCAGGCGCATCGCACGAGATGCATACCGATGTCGGCCCGCTGATCGATGCCGAGGCTTTCACAGGTATTCAAGGCTATCTGAAGAGCACAAATTTTAAGCGTTTTGAGCCACTAGCCGTTATGAAATCTGCGCAGAGTGCTACTGAATCGATAGCTAATCTCTTACCCCCTCAGTTATTAGAAATCAATCACATCAGCGAGATGAAAAAGGAAATCTTCGGCCCCGTGCTGCATGTGCTGCGCTACAGCGGTGATCCTCAGCAAGTCATCGAGCAGATCAACGCTTTGGGCTACGGCCTCACGCTAGGCATTCAAACCCGCATCGATTCAAGAGCCCAGCAACTCGCCCGCAGCTCACACATCGGTAATGTTTACATCAACCGCAACATGATCGGCGCAGTAGTGGGCGTGCAGCCCTTTGGCGGCGAAGGCCTCTCGGGCACAGGGCCCAAAGCAGGCGGGCCGCATTATTTGTATCGCTTCTGTGGCGAGCAAACCATCACGGTCAACACGGCTGCAGCGGGAGGGAATGCGACTTTGCTGGCGGGTTAGCTATTGGGGCGTTTGTTTATGTTTCCAGGGAAATGTCAATCAGTGAATATATGAACTACCCCATGCGCACAGTCAATGCCGTTAAAAATATTGATTGAATTTATTTCTCGTCGCGTTGAGGCGTTTATAAAGTGAAAAGATTTTCTCTATGCCATTTAAGTAGCGTGTGGTCTGGTGCAAATCGCTCTGGTTTTTGAATGCTCACATTTTCACATGATACGAACTGATCGATAAACGCAGACATGCCCTCCAACTCACGAATGCTCTTGGATATTAGAACCTTACCTTCGTCGCTGATAGTTATCAAACCTTGATCAAATGCGCGATCATGAATTGCAGATAAACATAAACCGTTTCGCGGGTTGAGTCGATTTTCTTTATCGACGCTCCAAGGCACGATATGACTGGCAACTACAAGTTTCTGATGCCTCAAGCCGCTCATGCAGCAAGTGTTGTTGTAGCCAGCTAAAACCGCCTTGCGAAAACGCGCTTGATTAACACGTACTTGCACAATTGCGCTGCGCGTTCTTCCTTCTGGAATGACAAAACCTTCTTCGGCCAAATCGTCAGCGATATCGATAACTGCACTCATGCCGTGATTTATTGCGAGGCGCTCGTATTCTTTGGCCGCCTCTAAAGTAACGGAAGTCCAGTGGTGATTCAGATCGCTCCATACAGATTTATCCAGCGCAGACGTATTTCCCATACCTTTGCGGCCACTTGCTGTCACTTGTGGATCGAGACTGGCGAAGTTGACCAGTTTGAGAGCGACTGAGTTTGGAGTGCGACCTATCCACTGCGCAAGCTGCCGAATCAATGGATTTCGAGCATATAACTGACCGAACGATAACAACATGTACACATGCAATGCAGCGAGTGTCTCTTGGCGCGACCAGTTTGCTCTGATACCGAGTGGCATATTTGTGTGTAAAGAAAAGAAACTGGGTTCTAAAACGAGAAAATTGAATTTGCCTTAAGTGATGGCTTAGGCGAGTTACTTTACTTGAATTGTCGTAGCAGGCATTATGTTGCACTCAACGTTTTAGAAATTATTTTCTAGACCAAGAAATCAAGTCATTCAAGAAAAGCTCCATTACTTTAATGACTCCAGAGCCAAACGGTGGCATCTACGCGCAAGAGCGCGTGGAAACTTTTGTGCGGCGGTTTGGGCATCCCACAAAAAACGATACGCTTTATTTCACTGGGTTGCACCGTATAGGGCAGCGCAGTCAGGCTACTGGTTTGAGCCTGCATCTGCGAGGTTTCAACGCAACAAAGCAAATCATTACCGATGTGAATGGCGCAGTTGAGCTTTTGACCGATGCTGGCGATTGCGCCGCGTCTTGGGGGTTTGCCAAACTGATGGCGAGTTGGAATAAAAAGCATTCGCAAGCGGCTTACGTTCGTTACTCGAAGACGGACGGTGAGACCCCGCAATATAGCTACCTCAGCCCTGTAGGCTTAGGTGAAGGCACGAGCTTCACGCATTATTTAAGCGCTTTGCAAGCAGGCAAGGTTGTGTACGATCCAGCATCGAAAGTTGTCAACGCGAGTTCTGATCAAGCGAGTGTTAAAGCGCGAAGCCAATTCCGTATCACTTATGCGCATTTACCCATGTTGTATGAGCGATTTGAAAAAGTGCCATTGGATTCATCGTAAGGCCTCTCGGGCACAGGACCCAAGGCAGGCGGGCCGCATTATTTGTATCGCTTCTGTGGCGAGCAAACCATCACGGTCA
>JAYVJQ010000172.1:0-6994 GCA_043769055.1 Allobrachymonas sp. | reverse complement strand
CGAAGTTGCTAAATCCAAAGGTTTGGCTCCCGTCATCCCCGTGCCAATTGATAGTTTGAAAAACGCCGCTCTGATTGACCAATGGCATCGTGAAAAAGGAATGTTGGCTTTTGCTTTGCGAGAGCCATCAGTAGCGGGCAGCGTGATTGATGTGTTGGTGCGACCAGATGTCAGCTTTGAACGCTTGGCTGCTGACGCCAAGGATGCTGAGTTCATGGGCAAACGCATTCGCATTGCTTCGATCGATCATTTGCTTGAGATGAAGCGCATCGCAAACCGTGCAAAAGATCAGCTCGATATCGTTGCACTTGAAAAAATTAAGCGTGGAGAAGATCCCAATGTCTGATGCTGCGAAAGTCAAAGATGCTGCGGTGATTCCAGAGGCAACAGTACGCGCAGTGATTGAGCGCTGGGATGAAACACGTGAGTCTCTGGCGCAGTTCTGGTTAGCAAATCCAACATTCGCTAAGCAAGGTGGCCTTGAGGTGCAAAAATTACTTTCTCCAGATAATTCAATTTGGCTCAAGCAGCATGAACCGCAATGAGTCAAGTTACTGACGGACTCCCCCAAACCCCGCAAGCTTGGTTAGCTTGGGGCAGTCAAATTTTGCAAATGCAAGCTTTCAGCGTATTGCTGGGAGCCAAACTCACCGGTTTAGATCGCGGAAGTTGTGAGTTGAGTTTGCCGCTCACGGCGCAGCATATGCAGCAACACGGTTTTGCGCATGGCGGTGTCGTGAGTTATTTGGCGGATAACGCTTTGACCTATGCAGGCGGTACGGCGCTGGGCAGTAATGCACTCACGCTAGAGTTCAAAATTAACTATGTGCGTCCAGCTGTAGGCGAGATGCTTGTGGCCCGTGCTCACGCAGAGGCTACGGGCAAGACGCAATCGGTTTGCCGTTGCAATGTGTATGCCGTCAAAGATGGCGAAGAAAAACTGTGCGCCGTAGCGCAGGGCACGATTGTTCCCGCGTCTTCTAAAGTTTGAGAGATTCATGAGTTATCGCAATACCTTGGAGCACTTGCTCTACCACTGGCTCAAAGCCGATCAACTGAACCAACGCAGCCGCTTCGCTGATCACTCGCGCGAGACGTTTGATGCGGTGCTGGACACTTGCGAAAAAATCGCGCGGGAGAAGTTTGCGCTGTTTAATCGCACGGTGGATCGAGAAGAGCCGCGTGCAGAGACTGATGCCGATGGCTCGCTGAAGGTGATCGTGCCCAAGGCCACGCATGAGGCACGAGCTGCGTATGCACAGAGCGGCATGTTTGCTGCGGCGCAGGATTATGAGATGGGTGGGATGCAGCTGCCTTATTTGGTGGAGGCTGCGGCGAATTCGTTTTTTGGGATTGCATCGATTTCGATTGGATGGAATTTGCTGACTGTGGGCAATGCGAATGCGATTCTTGCCAGTGGCACGCAAAAGCAAAAAGAGGTGTTTGCAGCGAACCAGTTCAATGGGCGCTGGGCGGG
This sequence comes from Allobrachymonas sp., assembly GCA_043769055.1. Lineage (GTDB taxonomy): Bacteria > Pseudomonadota > Gammaproteobacteria > Burkholderiales > Burkholderiaceae_C > JANMDU01. Next base: position 5,517 of record JAYVJQ010000172.1, on the reverse strand, counting down.
CACGATGTGCTTGAGTGAGCCACAGGCGGGCTCTTCGCTGTCGGATATCACGACGCGCGCTGAGTTGGAAGATGCGGGCGATTCGCTCGGCGCGCGCTATCGCCTGCGTGGCAACAAGATGTGGATTTCGGGCGGTGAGCATGATGTGACGGAGAACATCATTCATCTTGTTCTCGCAAAAATCCCGGATGAGAATGGCAAGTTGATTCCCGGCACACGAGGGATTTCGCTCTTCATCGTGCCGAAAAAGATGGTGAGCGAGCAGGGCGAACTCACTGGGCAGCGCAATGATGTGACGCTGGCTGGCTTGAACCACAAGCTGGGCTGGGCTGGAACGCCAAATACGCTGCTTAACTTTGGCGAGGGCAAGTTCAAGCCAGATGGCAAGCCTGGAGCCGTGGGATACCTCGTCGGCAAGCCCGGCGAAGGCTTGAAGGGCATGTTCCACATGATGAACGAGGCACGCATTGGCATTGGTATGGCTGCCACCTCGCTGGGGCTGGCGGGCTATTACGCCAGCCTTGAATACGCCAAGCAGCGCCCACAGGGCAGGCCGATCACGGGGGTCGGCAAAGACAGTAGCTCACCGCAAGTTCGCCTGATCGAACACACCGACATCAAGCGCATGCTGCTGGCGCAAAAGTCCATCTGCGAAGGCGCTTTGGCTTTGCAACTGTATTGCGCAAAACTGGTGGATGACAAAGCCACTGGCGATGAAGCAACTTCGCAAGAAGCCGCTTTGCTGCTAGAAATGCTAACGCCCATCTCCAAAAGCTGGCCCAGCGAGAATTGCTTGGAGGCGAACTCGCTGGCCATCCAAATCCACGGCGGCTATGGCTACACGCGCGATTTTCCGGTGGAGCAGTACTGGCGCGATCAGCGCCTGAACATGATTCACGAGGGCACGCATGCGATTCAGGCTTTAGATTTGTTGGGCCGCAAAGTAGTGATGAATGGTGGAGCAGGGCTGCAATTGCTGGCCAGCAAAATCAACGCGACGATTGAGATCGCTATGCAAAAGCCTGAGTTGGCAGAGCAGGGCAATCAGTTAGCCGCCGCACTCAAAAAGATTGGCAACGCTACAAAAGCCGCGTGGGCCAGCGGCGATCCACAAGAAGCATTGGCCAATGCTGTGCCCTATATGCAGGCCTTTGGGCATACGGTGTTAGCATGGGTGTGGCTGGATGTGTCGCTTGCGAAACCAGATGCTACAAAATCAGTAGCGCACAGTGCAGGAATTACCTCGGCTACGCATTATTTTTACCGTTACGAATTGCCCAAAATCGATGCTTGGCTCGCCGTGGTTGAAAGCCGCGACATGACATGCGCTGAGGTGGCAGAGGACAGCTTTTGAAAATCAAGCCCAGCCATGAAAACCGCGTTGACGTTTTAATTTGGATTTGTATTTACGGCGGTTTGCTCAGCATCGTCGGCGCATTCGCTATCGACGAAGCGATGCCAGAATTCGCGCCTTGGCTTGGTGGCGCTGGCAGCTTGGTGACAGCGGTTGGCTGCATCTTGATTTACATTCGCAGTAAGAGCAATTAGCCTGACCGTTGAAATGAGCGGTCATTTCATTTTGGAGATGCCTCACATGACCCACCGCCCCATTCAACAACTTTTCGACCTCAAAGGCAAAACCGCTCTCGTCACTGGGGGCTCGCGTGGTCTTGGCCTGCAAATGGCTTTTGCACTCGGCGAAGCCGGCGCAAAAATCATGCTCTCATCACGCAAAGCCTCTGATCTAGAAGAGGCCACCGGCGAGCTGCAAGCCAAAGGCATCGACACCCGCTGGATTGCTGCGGATTGCGCGCAAGAGGCCGATATTCACCGCCTTGCTGATGAAACGCTTGAGCGTATGGGCGAGGTGGATATTTTGGTGAACAACGCAGGCGCAGCTTGGGGTAGCCCGGCAGAAGATCACCCGTTGGAAGCTTGGGATAAGGTGATGAACCTGAACGTGCGTGGCTATTTTTTGCTCTCGCAACGCATTGCAAAAAAATCGATGATTGCCCGTAAAAGTGGCTCCATCATCAACCTCGCCTCCATCGCAGGCTTAGGCGGCAACCCCAGCGGCATGAACACCATTGCCTACAACACCTCCAAAGGCGCAGTGATCAACTTCACCCGCGCGCTCGCCGCTGAATGGGGCAAGTACAACATCCGCGTCAACGCGATTTGCCCTGGCTTCTTCCCCAGCAAAATGACGGCGGGCACTTTGAAGGCCATGGGCGAAGACAAGCTCAAAGCCGGAGCGCCTTTGCAGCGCTTGGGCGATGATGAGGATTTGAAGGGTTTGTGTTTGCTCTTTGCATCTGATGCAGGCAAACATATCACGGGTCAGTGGCTGGCGGTGGATGGCGGCGTGAGTATTGTCACCGGGGGATGATTGTGAACAAATGGGTGATCAAACACGGCATGCAGATGCTTTTGAGGATCTCTGCTTTCTTTGCGCGTCGCCCAGCATTTGCAGGGGTCAGTGATGCGCTGATGCGCAATCTTGCGCGTGGCACGGTGCGTAACAAGCGTATTCAATCCGCGTCAAATCTGCAAGAGCTAGGGGATGCATGGCAGCGCGGCTTTCCATCACGCAAACAAGTACCGATTGAAAGCGTCACGTTGGATACCGTTTTCGCGCAAATCCACACACCCTGTCCATTAGCGGGCACCGGCGATTTAGTGGCTTGCCATCGCATGATGGAATATGACCGCGAAGTGGTTCGCCGTGCGGGAGGTCAATTCGTGGTGTTGCAATCGCAGGCTACGCCGGGCATCAAGCATTGTCGCGTGGCGATGCGGATGCAATCACAACGTATTGATGATCTCAAGCATGCCCATCTCTGATTGCTGATGATATGAACTTCCCCCTAGAAATAGCCTTCGTCAAGCACCTCGGGTTCGAGCTGATTAAGTTCGAGGGCGGCGAGGCGGAGATTCATTGTGCGTTGAAGCCTGAGCTGCTGAATACTTGGCAAGTGGCGCATGGCGGCTTGGTGATGACGCTTTTGGATGTGTGCATGGCGCATGCGGCGCGCAGCACCGAGCCGAAAGATCAACCCGCCGCGCCGGGGCTGGTGACATTGGAGATGAAGACGCAGTTTATGCGGCCTGGTGAGGATTATTTGGTGGCACGCGCCAAAATTTTGCATCGCACAGCTACGCTGGCGTTCACAGAGGGCAGTGTGTTCAACCGCAGAGCAGATGGCAGTTTGAGCGATCTGTGTGCGCATGCGACCGGCACGTTCAAATACCTCAAAGCCTTGGCGACATCTGCGAATTCCAAAGACGGTCGTGTACTCAAAACCATTGTGCCCAGAGCATCCGATTAAGACAGTATTTTAAGCAAAATAGCACTCTAGCCGGTATATAACCTGCACGGAGTGCTATCTAATTCATAGTAACAAGGATTCATCATGACCTCCAATCAAAAGATCGTTTTAGCCAATCGCCCCGAGAACGTTGCCAGCGCTTCCAACTTCAAACTGATCAGCGAAACCTTGCCAGCATTGCAAGATGGCCAAGTGCTCGTGAAGCACCATTACCTGAGTCTCGACCCGTACATGCGTGGCCGCATGAACGATTCCAAAAGCTATGCGGCTTCGCAAGCGATTGGCGAAGTCATGATTGGCGGCACGGTGGGCGAGGTGGTCGAATCTCGCCATGCCAAATACGCAGCGGGCGATAAAGTGGTGGGTATGGGTGGCTGGCAGCAATACAGCATCGTCGATGGCAATGCCGTGGGCGCGCTACGCAAGGTGAGCGACGGGCCTGTGCCGCTCTCTGCCTACCTTGGCTCAGTCGGCATGCCGGGCGTTACAGCTTGGTATGGTCTGCTCAAAATTTGCGAGCCAAAAGCAGGCGAGACGGTGGTGGTGAACGCCGCCTCGGGCGCAGTGGGCAGCGCAGTCGGCGTGCTCGCCAAATCGCGCGGCTGCCGCGTGGTCGGCATTGCGGGTGGGGCGGAAAAATGCGCCTATGTGGTCAATGAGCTGGGCTTCGATGCCTGTATCGATTACAAAGCTTTGAGCGAGCCAAAAGCGCTGTACAAAGCCCTCAAAGAAGCTGCGCCGCAGGGCATTGATTGCTTCTTTGAAAACGTGGGCGGCTGGATCAGTGATGTGATTTTTGCGCAGATGAACGCCTTTGGCCGCGTGGCGGTCTGCGGCATGATCTCGCGCTACGACGGCGAATCGCCTCCGATGATGAACCCCGCACTCATCTTGGTCAGCCGCCTCAAAGTGCAAGGCTTCATCGTGGCCGAGCATATGGAAGTGTGGCCCGAGGCTTTGAAAGAGCTGGGCACTTTGGTGGCCACTGGCAAGCTGCGTGCGCGCGAGAGCATTGCGGTGGGCATTGAAGCAGCGCCAGAGGCGTTTATTGGGCTGCTGAAGGGGCGCAACTTTGGTAAGCAGTTGGTGAGGTTGAGTTGATTTAAAGTCAGTAACGCAGAAAACACAGAAGAACGCAGAATTCACAGAAAAAATTCAATATCTTTTTGTGTTGCATCGAATCAAAACCACACAATTCTTTTTTCTTTTTCTGTGTTCCTCTTTTCTCTGATTCTTCCCCCGTTAACTACTTATCAAAAAAATAATCGAAGAGACACATCATGAACCAAGACATCTTTCTCCATCACTACCCCAGCTCGCCATTCGCCGAGAAAATCCGTGCGATTCTGGGTTACAAAAACCTCGCTTGGAAATCGGTCTTTCAGCCCATGGTGATGCCCAAGCCGGATATGCAGGCGCTCACAGGCGGATACCGCAGGATTCCAATCTTGCAAATCGGCAATCAAATCATCTGCGACACGATGCTGATTTGCGATGTGTTGGAGCACTTGAGCCCAGAGAAAACGCTGTATCCCACCGGGCTCAAAGGTGCGGCGCGCACCGTCGCGCAATGGGCCGATGGCATGTTGTTCCCCGTAGCGATGGCGTATAACTTTCAGCCTGCTGGAGCTGCCCATGTGTTCAAAGATCAGCCCGCAGACAACCTCAAAGCCTTCGCTGCCGACCGCCAAGCCATGCGAGGCGGTGCGGCTCGCATGAATCCAGCAGACGCTACCGCCAGCTACAAAAGCTATCTGCGCCGCATCTCCAGCATGCTCGATGGTCAGAGCTTCTTGCTCGGTAACTCGCCCAGTGTGGCTGATTTTGCGGTGTATCACCCACTGTGGTTCACGCGAAAAATCGTGCCTCCTGTGGCCGGTGTGCTCGATGCCACGCCAGCCTTACTCGCTTGGATGGATCGCATCGCAGCCTTCGAGCAAGGCGAACCCAGTAAATCAAATGCTACAGAATCGATAGCATCTTGCGCAAATTCTATGCCGGCTACTAGCCTATTTGGCTCTGAAAATACCTTCCAAGATGAGCATGGTATCTCTCTGGGCAGTCAGGTCACCATCACTGCCGAGAGCTTTGGCTTAGAGCCCACTGCAGGCGAGCTCATCGCCGCCACTCGCACCCGCTACACCCTTCGCCGCATTGACGAACGCGCAGGAGAAGTGTTGGTCCATTT
>JAYVJQ010000171.1:0-6016 GCA_043769055.1 Allobrachymonas sp. | reverse complement strand
AGCTGCCTGCGGTTTTGTCTGAAAAAGAAAAAGACACAAAAATTAAGAATCTACGAACAGCGCTGAGGCTGCGCGGCCACAAGGGAGTTCAGATTGAGGTTGACCCCAACGGTCCGCCGCGTGGGCCCAAGGCAGTTTGGCGAATTAGGCAGAAATAGTTGTTTAACTGGAGCTAGAAAAACTATCTTTAAACAATTATTTAAACAACTATTTGAAGAAAATTGAACTAAATCAATGACTTATAGTTGTTTAAAGTGAAATTTTTAATCTGATAAAAAACTATTGTTTGCAAATAATCATGCTCACTCTCAAGTCCTACCAACAAGCTGCACTGGATGCGCTATCAGCTTTTTTGCGCTCTGCGCAAAACGTCGGCGCAGAAGCAGCGTTTCGGCAAGCCACGCAGCGCGCTTATGCGGGCGAGGTGTTTGGCCGTGTGCCTTGTGTGTGTTTGCGTATCCCCACGGGTGGGGGCAAGACGCTGCTGGCTTCGCATGCTGTTTCGTGCATGAGCGCGGATTGGTTGGCGCGGGATTATCCGGTGGCGCTGTGGCTGGTGCCATCAGATGCGATTCGCTCGCAGACTTTGAAAGCGCTGCAAACGCCGGGGCATGCGTATCGCGCGGCGCTGGAGGAAAAGTATGGCGCATCGCTCGTGGTGTGTGGCTTGGAGGATGTGGCGCAGATTGCGCCCAGCGATTGGGGCGCAAAAGCAGTTGTGATCGTGGCCACGATTCAGAGCTTTCGGATTGAGGATACTTCCACGCGCACGGTGTATAGCTTCTCAGAAAATTTCGAGCGGCATTTCAAGGGCTTGCCCGAGGAGGCCTTGCGAGCGCTGCGCGATGTGCCCGATGCTTGCGTGACGGCCGAGGAAGCCGCGAAAGACAGCACGGGCATTTTAAAAAATCACTTGAACCAGCCGCGCCAGAGCTTGGCTAACTGGTTGGCTTTGCAAGCGCCCTTGCTCATTGTGGATGAGGCGCACAACACGAAAACGGATAAGAGCTTTGCTGCGCTGAAGAGGCTCAATCCAAGCGCGATTTTGGAGCTAACTGCAACGCCCATCACGTCAGGTACGGTGGGCAAAGCCAATGTGCTGCACCATGTGAGCGCGCAGGAGCTTTCCGCTGAATCGATGATCAAGCTGCCGATCAGCTTGGCTGAGCACAGCGAGGGCTGGCCGCAGGCAGTGTTTGCCGCTGTGCAGCAGCAAAAGGCGCTGGAGGCAGCGGCTCTGAAAGATGAAGCGGCGGGCTTTGAGTATGTGCGGCCGATTGTGCTGTTTCAGGCGCAGAACGAAGGCGATGAAATGCCGCCCGAGAAGCTGCGCGCTTATTTGCAAGATGAGCTGCATCTTCCGCCTGAGCACATCGTGGTGGCCACAGGCAACACGCGGGAGCTTGAGGGGCTGGAGATTTTGTCGAGAAGCTGCCCAGTGCGCTTTGTGATCACGGTCCAAGCCCTGCGCGAGGGCTGGGATTGCCCGTTTGCCTATATTTTGTGTAGCTTGCAAAAACTCTCAAGCGCTACGGCGGTGGAGCAGCTGCTGGGGCGCGTGCTGCGCATGCCATATGCCAGCAGGCGCGGGCAGGCCGCGCTTAACCGTGCGTATGCGCATGTGTGTGAGGCGGAGTTTTCTAAGGCGGCGCATGCGCTGGCGGATCGCTTGATCCACGGCATGGGCTTTGAGGCGCTGGATGTGGCGAGCATGCTGGTGCAGCAGTCTTTGATCGGTGATTTATTTGAGCAAAATAGGCCAGTAGCCAGCATGGAATATGCGCCGATAGCTACAAATTTCATAGCGATTAAGCCCTCTGATGAATTGCTGGCTTTGACGGGAGTGACTCAGGTGAGCGTGGGCGGTGAGGTGCAGATTGCGGTGACGGGCCCGATCAGCCATGAGCTGGAGGGGATGCTGCTGCAAGGTGTACGGGGTGAGAAAAAGCAGCAAGTGGTGCGCGAGCAAATTGAGCAGCACAACGCACTGGTGGCCGCGCAACAAGCGCCTGCCTCGCGCGGTGCAGTGTTTGCACCTGTGCCGCTCTTGGGCTATCGCATCAGTGTGCTGGGAGGTGCTCAGGGCGAGCTGTATCCGCTGGAGCGGGAAGCGGTGCTGGAGACGGTGGAGTTGGATTTGCTCACGCCTTTTGCATTGGAATTGCCCAATTTTGATGCGGTGCAAGCGCCGAATGCCTTTGAGATTGACATGCAGGAGCGCCGCATCAATATCCGCGCGGCGGATGCAAGCCAGATGGTGATGGATGGTGTACACACTTCGATCACCGCGCAAGATTTGGTGCGTTGGCTGGATCAGTCTCTCTTTCAAAAGCTGCCTGATTTAACGCAGAACCAACGCATGGCTTGGTTCACCGCCGTGGTCAGCCGTTTGCTGCACGAGAAGCATTGCAGCTTGGTGCAATTGGCAACAAGCCGTTTCAAGCTGGCGCAGCATCTGCTCGACAAGGCAGGCGATTTGCGCGAGCAGGCGGCTAAGGCGCAGTTCAAGCAGCTTGTCTTGCTGGAGGAATGGACGATTGAGCCCGATTGGCAACGCCCGCATGTGTTTGAGGCGGGGCGCTATCCTGCGCCTGTACTTTCGCGATACGGAGGGCGCTGGCAGTTTGAGAAGCATTTTTATCCCGTGCTGGCGGATTTGAAAGATGGTGGCGAGAAGTTTTTGTGTGCGCAATTGATTGATGCGAATCCGAAAGTGCGCCACTGGGTGCGCAACCTTGACACTGCACCTTGTGGCTTTTGGCTGCCAACTTCTGGCGGAAAGTTTTATCCCGATTTCATCATTGATCGCAGTGATGGTACGGTGGTGGTAGCCGAATACAAAGGCGCACATTTGCAAGGTGCGGATCAAATGGAGAAAAGACAAGTGGGTGAACTGTGGGCAAAAAATAGCCAAGGTCGTGCCCGCTTTGGCTGGATCATGAAAACGCAGGACGGCCTGAGCATGGCGCAGCAGTTAGACAAGCTGCTGGCTTGAGAAATCGGCATGCAAGTCGAATTCAAAGGCCTCGTGCCCTACGCGCCTACATATGAGGCAATGCAGGCTTACATCACTTCATGGCAGCGTGATACGCCTGAAAATTCAAGCCAAATCGACCTCCAGCCCAATGAATACATACGGGAACAGCTATGGATTTGTGAGCATCCACCAGTTTTCACGCAGGGCCTAGCAGGTAAGGCGGAGCATGTGATCGCAGCGGGAGACATTCCCGTGGTGCAGACCAATCGTGGCGGGCAGGTGACATATCACGGGCCGGGGCAGGTGGTGGCTTATCCGATGATTGATTTGAAGGCACGTGGGTATTTTGTGAAAGAGTATGTCTATCGCATTGAGGAAGCGGTGATTCGCACGCTTGCCGCATTTGGCATCACGGGCCACCGCGTGCGCGCCGCGCCGGGGATTTATGTCCGTATTGCTGAGCCCTCTTCACATTCGCGGCTGCTGGGTGCGGATGGTTTGCCGCTACACGAGGCTGAGCTGCCCGTGCGCATCGACATTGGCAAGATCGCCGCTTTAGGCATCAAGGTGAGCCGGCATTTCACGTATCACGGCGTGGCGCTGAATGTGGCGATGGATTTATCACCCTTTGATCGCATCAATCCGTGCGGCTACGCGGGGCTGCGCACGGTGGATATGGCTTTTTGCGGGGTGAATGCGAGCTGGGATGAGGTGGCTCGGGTATTGGCTGGAGAATTGGTGGCGCGGTTGGATTGAAGACAGGAATGCGTAACGCAGAATGCACAGAAGGTGCACAGAAAACACAGAAAAAATACCAAAATTCAGTATAAAAAAAGGATGCGATTGGTAATGGTTACGAATGTCTTTTTCTTTTTCTGTGTTTTCTGTGCACCTTCTGTGCATTCTGCGTTACTGTATTTACCTCTTGCCGCAGAAATCAACTTTACTCAACAGCAACAGGCACACGCGCCGCCAAAGCACACATCAACTCATACCCCACCGTTTGCGCACACGCTGCCACTTCGTCAATCGACAGCACAGCGCCAGAAGATGAGCGCCCCCATAGCGTGACCTCACTGCCCAAGCCAGCAGCAGGCACAGCAGACAAATCAACGGTAATCATGTCCATGCTCACGCGGCCTACTGTGCGGGTGCGAACGCCGTTCACGAGTACGGGCGTATTCGTGCCCGCTATGCGCGGGTAGCCATCTGCATAGCCGCAGGCCACGATGCCGATGCGCATCGGCTTGTCGGCAACGTAGGATGATCCGTAGCCCACGCTATCGCCTGCCACTAAATTTTGTATGGCGATGATCTTCGATGAAAGCGTCATCGCGGGTTGCAAATCCCAATGCGCTGCATCGTGCTCGGGGTAATCGGTGGAGCTGCCGTATTGCGCTATTCCCGGGCGAATCCAATCGGTGCGCAGATCGTCAGCTGAATAACGCAAGCTCGCCGCGCTGTTGGATAGGCTTCGCTCGCCCGGCAAATCTTGCGTCACCGTATTGAACACCGCCACCTGATGCGCAATGCCATCTTGCCCGAAGCGCTGGGTATCGGCATCAGAGAAATGCGTCATGAGCGAAATTTCTTCGACCTGCGATAAGGCATTGAGCCGCGTCCACGCGCTGCGGTAGCTGCTGGGCTTAAAGCCCAAGCGGTTCATGCCCGAATTCATCTTAAGGAAGATGCGGTGCGGCTCATGCGTTTTGTGCGCCGCCAGCCAATCGATTTGCTCTTCGCAATGCACGGTGTGCCACAGGCCAAGGCGCGAGCAGAGTTCTAAATCGCGTGGCTCAAAGCAGCCTTCCAGTAGCAGAATAGGCCCGCGCCAGCCGAGCGCGCGAATGCGCTGCGCCTCATCAAAATCCAGCAGCGCAAAGCCATCTGCTGCGCGCAAGCCATCAAAAGCGCGCTCGATGCCATGCCCATACGCATTGGCTTTGACCACCGCCCACACCTTGGCATCGGGCGCGGCTGCGCGCAGGCAGGCCATGTTGTGGCGCAGGGCAGCGGTGTGGATGGTGGCTAGAATGGGCCTTGGCATAGTATGGAAACCCCAGATTTAAAAATGTCAAGCGGGTGGCTCCTAGTTTAGTGCTTTGCCTGAGGTAAAGAATTGCATACTGCGCGTGCTATAAACCTCCATCGTTGTGAAGAAAAGAAGCTAATCCCTTGAAACGCGGTTTTTATACCATCATGTCAGCGCAGTTTTTTAGCTCGCTGGCCGACAATGCCTTGTTTGTGGCAGCCGTGGAATTGCTGCGCACGGGCGGCGAGCCTGAGTGGCAGCGCGCGGCACTTGTGCCGATGTTTGCGTTGTTTTATGTGGTCCTCGCGCCCTTCGTGGGCGCGTTTGCCGACTCCATGCCCAAGGGCAAAGTGATGTTCATCAGCAATGCCATCAAAGTGGTGGGCTGCTTGATGATGCTGTTTGGCGTGCATCCGCTGCTGGCCTATGCGATTGTGGGTTTGGGCGCCGCAGCCTACTCGCCCGCCAAATACGGTATCTTGACCGAGCTACTGCCCTCTTCGCAGCTCGTCAAAGCCAATGGCTGGATTGAGGGGCTCACGATTGGTTCGATCATTCTGGGTGTGTTGCTCGGTGGCCAGCTCGTGGGCTATGCGATTTCCACGCGCCTCCTGGCGTTTGACTTTCCCATGATCAATACTGGGGTGGACACAGCGCCCGAAGCTGCCATCACGCTCTTGATTTTTGTGTATGCGCTAGCTGCTTGGTTCAACACCCGCATTCCACTCACTGGCGCTGCGATGCGTCCCATGCCTAAAAATTTGTTCACCTTGCTGCCCGACTTTTGGCAGTGCAACACCACCTTGTGGAAAGACAAGCTCGGCCAGATTTCATTGGCCACGACCACGCTGTTTTGGGGCGTGAGCGGCAATCTGCGCTACATCGTGTTGGCTTGGAGTGCAGCAGCTCTGGGCTACAGCACCACGCAAGCCTCCTCGCTCGTGGGCGTGGTGGCCATTGGCACGGCGGTGGGCGCAGTGATTGCCTCCATGCGCATGAAGCTGGAG
>JAYVJQ010000170.1:0-2541 GCA_043769055.1 Allobrachymonas sp. | reverse complement strand
GATGAATTGCGTGCCGGCGGGCGACATATCAAAAATCTCAATGTCTTTTTGCGTTTTGAGCGAAGCGTATTGCTCAAAAGCGGGCTGCTCGACGATATCGACTTCGCCAGCAATCAGTGCGTTGTATTGCGTTTGCGCATCGCGGATGATCACCCACTCCACACGATCCACCTTGACGATTTTGCCGCCTGTGGTGCCGTTTGCCACCTCGGTGCGCGGCTTGTATTTTTCGTTCTTCGTGTAGATCACACGCTCGCCGGGCTTGAAGTCTGCGGGGTTAAACCGATAAGGGCCAGAGCCAATATGTTCTTTGATTTGCTCGGTGCCGGGCGTGGCGGCGATGCGGGCGGGCATGATGAAGGGCACGTTCGACGATGGCTTGCCGAGTGCATCGAGCATCACGCCAAACGGCGTTTTGAGTTTGATGGTGAAGGTCTTGGCATCAGGTGTGCCCCATGTGTCAACGCTGCGGAGCAGAGCGCCGCCAAAGCTGTCGCGGCTGCCCCAGCGCTTGAGCGATGCGACCACGTCTTCGCTGTTCACGGCTTTGCCATCGTGGAATTCAAGGCCATCGCGCAGCGTGTATGTCCACAGCAAATTGTCTTTCGACACATTCCATGTGTCCACCATTTGCGGCTTCACATTACCTTGCAAATCGGTGCCAAACAGCGTGTCATACATCATGTAGCCGTGATTGCGCGTAATGAAGGCGGTGGTCCACACCGGGTCGAGCACAGTGAGGTTGGCGTGCGGCACGACTTTGAGGGTTTTGGCTTGGGCCAGCGCTACGCCTGTGGGGGCGAGCAAGGCGGTGGCCAAGCTGAGCGCAGCGATAGCGGAAGAGACGAACGAGAGACGTTGCATGTTGAACTCCTAATGGGATACAGCACAATGTAGCTGAATAACTTGAATACCTTGTCATGGAAATTACCAGTTTTGGTGCATCGCACCTGTCTCGGCTCATTGCTTCCAAGCAAATCTCTTGCCAAGAGCTGATGCAAGCCACTTTGAAACGGATTGCCGCGGTCAATCCGCAGGTCCATGCGATTGTGAATTTGCGCAGCGAAGCCGATCTGATGCAAGAGGCTGCGGCGCACGATGCACTGCTGGCCGCCGGGCAATCCAAAGGCTGGTTCCACGGCATTCCTCAAGCGATCAAAGATATTGCGCCCGCTGCTGGCCTGCCCAACACCATGGGAAGCCCTTTGCTCAAAGATTTCATTCCCAAAGAAGATGGCCTGATGGTGCAGCGCATGCGCGCGGCGGGCTGCATCGTGATTGGCAAAACCAATGTGCCCGAATTTGGCCTAGGCTCGCATAGCTTCAACGAAGTGTTTGGCGCCACGCGCAATGCATACGACCTCTCCAAAACAGCGGGCGGATCCAGTGGCGGCGCAGCGGTGGCTTTGGCTACGCGCATGGTGAGTGTTGCCGATGGCTCAGATTTCATGGGCAGCTTGCGCAACCCTGCGGCTTGGGGCAATGTGTTTGGCATGCGCCCTTCTCAAGGCCGCGTGCCGATGTGGCCCGCCACCGATGTGTGGATCAACCAGCTGGGCACAGAAGGGCCGATGGCGCGGGATGTGGAGAGCTTGGGCGCGCTGCTGCAAACGCAATCGGGTTACTCTGTGAATACTCCTATTTCTATAGCAAACTATCCAGACTTTATATCTGGTACTGGCCATTTTTCCTTTAAAAATCAACGCATAGGATGGCTCGGTGACTTGGCTACCCATCTGGCTACTGAGCCTGGAGTGCTCGGGCAATGCGAGGCAGGCTTGCAGCGCATGGCCGCGCAAGGCGCAGCGATTGAACCTGCCGATTTACCCATGCCGCCTGATCAAATTTGGCAAGCTTGGCTTGTGTGGCGCAAGGCACTCGTGGGCTCGCGGATTGCGCCGCACATGCTGAATACCGCCAATCGCGCCAAGATCAAGCCCGAGGCGCTGTGGGAATACGATCAATCGCTTGACCTCAAAGGCAATGAACTGATGCGCGCCAGTGTGGTGCGCACTTCGTTTTACCAAGCCATGCTCAAACTCTTTGAGCGCTACGATTTTCTCGCGCTGCCTGCGGTGCAGGTCTGGCCATTCGCAGTAGAGCAGCGCTGGCCGCAGGAGATCATCACCGCCAACGGCATACGAGCGATGGACACTTACCACCGCTGGATGGAATGCACCATTTACGCCACTTTCGCGGGATTGCCCGCGATCAGCCTGCCTTGCGGTTTTAGCGAGCAAGGCTTGCCGATGGGTGTACAAATCATTGGCAAGCCACAAGGCGATGAGCAACTGCTGCAATTGGCTGCGGCTTATGAAGCCTTAGCGGCCGATGTGCTCCAACAAAGCCCCGGCCTGCGATAATCTGGGCTATGAGTTTTACGATCAAAGATAAAGCCGGTGAAGACGGCATGCGCCTAGCCGGGCGGCTGGCCTCGGAGGTGCTCGATTTCCTCACGCCGCATGTGAAGCCTGGCATCACCACCGCAGCGCTGGATAAGCTGGCGCTGGATTTCATCATCAATGTGCAGCAATGCAAATC
>JAYVJQ010000169.1:0-2867 GCA_043769055.1 Allobrachymonas sp. | reverse complement strand
AACGTCTAGCAACGAAAGGCACGCTGTTTTTATTCGATGAGCCCACCACGGGCCTGCATTTTGAAGACATCAGCAAACTCATGCGCGCGCTGCGCAAGCTGTTGGAGGCGGGGCATTCGGTGCTGGTGATTGAGCACAATTTAGATGTGATTCGTGCGAGCGATTGGTTGATTGATCTGGGGCCTGAGGGCGGTATCAATGGCGGGCATGTGGTGGCAGTCGGCATGCCAGAAGATGTGAAGCATCACGCCACTTCGTTCACCGCGCAAGCCTTGCGCGAATACGATGCCGCGCTGGGGCTGAACGGCATGCAGGTGCAAGAGAAATCTTCTGCGCTATCAAAATATGAGCACTCCGCGCAGTATCTATCCCGGCTAGATGCCAAAAAAGCTTCAAAAAACGATCAAAATAGCATTCAAATCATCAATGCACGAGAGCACAACCTCAAGGGCCTCTCGGTCAACATTCCGCGCGGCAAATTCACCGTGGTCTCAGGTGTTTCGGGCTCTGGCAAATCCACACTCGCTTTTGATATTTTGTTCAACGAAGGCCAGCGCCGCTATTTAGAAAGCTTGAATGCCTATGCGCGCAGCATTGTGCAGCCCGCAGGCCGCCCCGAGGTGGATGCGGTGTATGGCATTCCACCCACCGTGGCCATTGAGCAGCGCCTCTCGCGCGGTGGCCGCAAATCCACCGTGGGCACTACCACTGAGGTGTGGCATTTCTTGCGGCTTTTGTATGTGAAGCTCGGTACGCAGCATTGCGTGCACGATGATGCAGCCGTGCAACCGCAAACGGCTGAGCGCATCGCCGCGCAGCTCATGACGGTTTATAAAAATCGCCACATTGGCATCCTCGCGCCGCTGGTGATCTCGCGCAAGGGCGTGTACACCGAGCTGGCCGATTGGGCGCGCCCGCGTGGCTACACGCATCTGCGCGTGGATGGCGAATTCTTGCCCACTACGGGCTTCCCGCGCATTGATCGCTTCAAGGAGCATACGGTGGAGCTGCCCGTGGCCGATCTTGTGATGAAGCCTGAGAACGAAGCCGCGTTGCGCGTAGCTCTCGCAAAAGCCATTGAGCTGGGCAAAGGCGTGGTGCATGTGATGACATCGCTGGAGGGTTTGAAAACTGCGATGGAATTGAAAGCATCAACCGCGAAGATCGGCCAAGTCCAAGTGTTCTCCACCAAGCGCGCCTGCCCGGTGTGCGCTACGAGCTATCCCGAGCTTGACCCGCGCCTGTTTTCCTACAACAGCAAACACGGCTGGTGCCCCGATTGCGTGGGCACAGGTAAGCAGCTCACACGCGAGCAGCGCAAAGCGCTTGATGATTCCGTGCGCGATGACGACAACCGAGGCCGCGAGCAAAGCTTTGCTGAAGTGGAGGTAGAAGATGTGAGCGATCAAGATTGCTCAGGTTGCAGCGGCACGCGCCTCAATAAGCAAGCGCGCTTCGTGAAGTTCAGCAAGACTGGCATCACCGAAATAGCTCGCCTTTCAGTGCGCGATATTCGCCTCTGGGTAGAAAAGCTGGCGCTGTCTGGCCGCGAAGGCGAGGTGGCGCGCGATTTGATTCCTGAGATCAAAAGCCGCTTGGAGTTTTTAGAAGAAGTCGGCTTGGGCTACCTCACGCTGGATCGCGGCGCGCCCACGCTCTCTGGCGGTGAGGCGCAGCGCATTCGCTTGGCCGCGCAGCTGGGCAGTAATCTGCAAGGCGTGTGCTATGTGCTCGATGAGCCCACGATTGGCCTGCACGCACGCGATAATCAAATTCTGCTCAATGCGCTGAATAAGCTGAGCGGCAAAGGCAACACGCTCGTGGTGGTGGAGCACGATGTGGACACGATCCGCCGCGCCGATCACATCATCGATATTGGCCCCAGCGCTGGCAAGCGCGGCGGGCGCGTGGTGGCGCAGGGCTCGCTGGCTGATGTGATGGCGGTTGAAGAATCGGCCACGGGGCGTTATCTACGCGATGCGATTAAGCACCCGCTGCATCCGCGCCGCGCGATTGACAAAGACCTCAAGCTCACGGTAGAAAAAGCGCAGCTGCACAACCTGCAAACCCTCACCTGCGATATTCCGCTCAAGCGCTTGGTGGCGATCACCGGTGTATCGGGCTCAGGCAAATCCACCTTCGCGCGCGATGTGTTGCTCGCCAACGTGTATGCCGCCGTCACCGCACGCGGCATGAAGCGCGAAGCGCCTGATTTCAAAGCGTGGAAGGGCTGCGCAGGCATCACCGGCTGGGCGCAAGCTGATCGCGTGCTCGAAGTCGATCAAACCCCCATCGGCAAAACCCCACGCTCCTGCCCCGCCACCTACATTGGCTTTTGGGATGCGATTCGCAAGCTCTTTGCAGAAACCTTAGAAGCCAAAGCGCGCGGCTATGGCCCCGGGCGCTTCAGCTTTAACACCGGCGAGGGCCGCTGCCCCGGGTGCGAAGGCCAAGGCATGCGCACGATTGAAATGAGCTTTTTGCCCGATGTGAAAGTGCCCTGCGAGGTGTGCCACGGTGCGCGCTTTAATTCAGAAACTTTAGCGGTGAGCTGGCGCGGCAAGAGCATTGGTGATGTGCTGACGATGGAGGTGGATGAAGCGGTCGAATTCTTCGCCACGATGCTATCTATTGCGCATCCGCTGCAATTGCTCAAAGATGTGGGGCTGGGCTATCTCACGCTCGGCCAACCGTCTCCTACTTTAAGTGGAGGAGAGGCTCAGCGTATCAAGCTCGTCACCGAGTTGTCCAAGGTGCGCGATGAAGTTGGCAAGCGCGGCAACAAAGCGCCGCACACTTTGTACGTGCTCGATGAGCCAACTGTTGGCCTGCACATGCAAGACGTAGAAAAACTCATCCACGTCCTG
>JAYVJQ010000168.1:0-5100 GCA_043769055.1 Allobrachymonas sp. | reverse complement strand
GGGCGCTGTGCAAGCCGCTGCGGCCCCTGCTGCGGTGATCGCGCCTGTGGGCACATCCACCCCGGGTACGATCGTCTCGCTTGATGGCAGCAACAGCGCCGCCGTGGGCACGCCCACGATCAGCGCCTACAACTGGACCGTGGTGCAAGGAGCAGGTCTGAGCATCGCCAGCTCCACGGCCGCGCTGACCCCAATGCAATTGCCCAGCACGCCCGGCATCTTCATTGTCAAGCTTGTCGTGACCGACAGTTTAGGCCGCACAGGTGAGGTGCAACTGCGGATCGACAATGTACCGCTGCCCCAAGCTGCAACCACCAGCGGTGGCGGCGGCGGCGCAGATAGCCCTCTGTGGGCGCTTGTCTTACTGCTGCTGAGCATGTCCGCGTTGTGCGCGTTACTGAGAACTCAGCGCAAAACGTCATCAACAGATATCTTAAAGCGTTTCAAGCAATTTGCCGATATTGAATCTGCATAGTTTGCTATTAATTTTGCAGTACTTGCAGTAAATTCGCCAGCTCGACGGCTGATTTCACGCCCATCTTGTCAAACACTCTGGCGCGGTGAACCTCCACTGTTCGCACGCTGATATCGAGTTGATCGGCAATCAGTTTATTGGGCAGACCTTGCGTGACCAAACGCATCACATCTCGCTCGCGCTCAGTCAGCTCGGCCATGCGCTGGCGCATGTGTGAATCGCCTTGCAGTTGGGTCAATGCCTGCGCGCTCAGTTGCAGTGCTTGCTCAATCCGATCAACAAGTGCGTTGTCTGAGAACGGCTTTTCGCAAAAATCAAAAGCGCCGCGTTTGACGGCATCAACCGCAGTGGGCACATCTGCATGCCCAGTGAGAAAAATCACCGGCACAGCCGCCGCCCAAGGCAGCGTGAGCATGTGCTCAAACAGCGCCAACCCACTCATGCCCGGCATGCGCACATCCAGCAACACACAGCAGGCTTGGCGTGGAGCGCGTTGTTGGATCAACGCCCAAAAGTCTTCGGCATTGGCATAGCCTTCGTGCAGCAATCTGCGCGAACGCAGAAGCCATGCCAGTGCATCGCGCACACTGGCATCGTCATCGACGATGTAGACCAAAGAATCAAACGGCTTCATGAGTTATGAGTTTGCCACTACCGGTGCGATGTGTGCATCCGTAATTGCCGCAGAGTCAGCAGCCACCGGCAGGGTGAATACAAAGGCTGTGCCACGTGGCAAGTTGGCCTCAAAGCGTAAAAAACCACCGTGCTGCTCTACCACGGTACGGCACAAGCTCAGACCCAGCCCCATGCCATCGGCCTTGGTGGAGAAAAACGGGGTGAACAATTGCTTGGCGGTATCGTCTTCAATACCAGCGCCAACATCGATCACGGCAAACTCCAACCATTGCGGTACATTTTTGAGCTTGCGAACACGAAGAGTTAGTTGACGCTGAGCCGCCGGCATGGACTCCATGGCTTGAATGCCATTGCGCGCCAAATTGAGCAGAACCTGCTCAACCATGGTGCGATCCACATGCACAGCCGCTGCGCCTGCAAAGCCTTGCAGCTTGACTTGCGCGCCCAGTTTGCGTGCTTGCAACAGCACCAACGGCATCACCGCATCAAGCAGCGTTTGCGGGAGCACATCTTCATGGCGGCTCTCGCGGCGGCGCACAAAATCATGCACCGATTTGATCACCTTGCCAGCGCGCTCGGCTTGCTGCGCAATGCGTGACAAAGCATGCGCGACATCTTGCGCAGGCAGCGTGCTCGCGCCTTCCAGCATATTGGCCGTGCCTGTGGCGTAGCTGGAAATCGCCGCCAGCGGTTGGTTCAGCTCATGGCTGAGCAGAGAAGCCATCTCGCCCATGGTGGCCAAGCGGGCGCTGGCTTGCATGCGCTCTTGCGAAGCGCGCGAGATTTCTTCCATCTTGCGCTGCTCGCTGATGTCCACAATCGCACTCATCCAACCGGTTTGCACGCTTTGTGCATCAATCAAAGGCGCCTCAAACACCAGCACTGAAAGCCGCGAACCATCTTTGCGCATGAACATCGACTCATAGCCCTCGCGCGCAGGCGAACTGCCCGAGAGGCGAATCGCTTGGCGCTGCTGGTATTCATCAATCAATTCGGGCGGCCAATACGGCATCGGTGCTTTGCAGCCCACCAATTCATTCGCTTCAAAGCCCACCATCGCGCAAAAAGCGGGGTTCACATAACGGATGTGGCCTTGCATGTCGCGCGCGCGCAAACCCGTCACCAGAGAATCTTCCATCGCCTTGCGAAAGGCCAACGCATCGGCTAACTCGCGCTCGGCCTTCAGGCGTCGGTTGATGTCGCGGCCCAGCAGCAGCAGCACGCCCACCAAAGAAATTGACATCAGGGTGACCACCGCCGTCAGCACATTGGGAAACAAATCAGGCGCAATGCGCCAACTGTCCACACGCATTACCATCGTGTTGCCCGGCAAATCCAAGAGCTGTTGCCCGGTGAACATGCGCCCACCGCGCCGCGCTGTGCCGGATATTGCCAAGCGCGTGCCATCGGGCTCAGTGAACGAAACATCTTGGCTGCGTTGCACACTTGCGTTGACCATCTCCACAATCAAAGGCTGCAAGCCATACACCGCCACGATATAGCCTGTTAGCTGCCCTGCTTCAAACAGCGGCACGCATACCTCCATCAACTCCAAGCCTTGGCCTGTGGTGATGGGCGAGAAATGACTGGGCGCATAAATCGGCCCGCTGGCACGGCGGGAGCGCTCACAGGCCAATTGCAAATCGCCAAAGGCAATATCGCGCGGGCTGAGCACCAAACTGCTGGGCATGGTTTGCAAAAAAGGGCTCTGCGCTGAGGCAATGAGCTTGAAGCTGGCATCACGCCACTCCAGCCGCGCCATCTCGCGGCGGCTGCGCAGCAGCTCGGTAGCGTCCGCATTCCATTGAGCTGAGTTGGTACGCAGCGCTTGCAGGCTTTGGATATTGCGCGTCAGGCCAGCGCGCACATCGCTGGCGGCATCTTGCGCATCGCGCTCAGTACGAAACTGTAATTGATCAGCCTCATAGCGGCCCGCCAACCAAATCAAGGTGACCAGCAATGCCGCCACCAGCAGCAGCAAGGCCAGCCACAGGGCCATGCGGCGGGTCGGCAGCTTCATGAGGCCCAGTGCGCACGGCGGTGCTGCAAGGCGGGCAGTTGCATGCGGCGTTGCTGCACCTCCGTCCAACTCAGATCAGCCATCACAGCACCCGCGCCGCTTTCCTTTTGTGCCAAGATTTGCCCCCAAGCATCCACCACCATCGAATGCCCCCATGTGCGTCTGCCATTGGCATGCTCACCGCCTTGCGCCGGTGCAATCACGCAAGCTTGGTTTTCAATCGCGCGTGCGCGCAGCAGCAGCTCCCAGTGCGCTTGGCCCGTGGTATAGGTGAAGGCGCTGGGCACAAGCAACACATCGGCCTGCATCGCGCGATACAGCTCAGGAAAGCGCAAGTCGTAGCAGACCGACAGGCCCACGCGCCAAGAGTTGCCATCACGCGAGGTCAAATCGAATGTGACACATTGATTACCCGGCAACAACACACGCGATTCATCGTAGCGCTCTGCTCCATTGTCAAACGCAAACAAATGCACCTTGTCGTAGCGCGCCACTGGGTGGCCCTGCGGGTTGTAGGCCAAGCTGCTGTTGTACACACGCTCGGTTTGCGGGCTTTGCAATGGCAATGTGCCCGCCACGATCCACACGCCATGCCGCAGGGCAGCGCTGGCCAAGGCCTGCTGCATCGGCCCATCGCCCTCTTTCTCAGCAATGGCCAGCTTATCGGTATCGCGTGCGCCTAGTAGGCAGAAATATTCGGGTAATACAAGCAGTTCGCAGCCCTGATCTGCGGCAAGTGCTATTAAATCAAGAGCATCTTGCAGATTGCGAGCATCATCCATGCCAGAGACCATTTGCAGAGCAGCAACTTTCATTTTTTCACCTCGGATATCGTGGACGTGGTCTCGGGCACAGAGGTCGGCGCAGGCAGACTGTTACGCTTGACGCGCTGTATTTGTGGATCAGTCCAACTGCCCACCACATGAAATTCTTGGGTGGCCGCCTCAATCAGTGGGCGACGCAAAATCAATTGCGCTAAGAATGTGCCCAAACCAATGGCCGGGTTAATCGCCGTGGCCACCAAAGAAGCGGTGCCGGCATTGATCTCAGGCACCACCACCACTTTTAGATCCTGAGTTTCACGTGCGATGTTGGCATTGCCCTCCATCAGCACTGCCGCGTTCACACCTTTCATTTGCAGGTTATTGGTAAAGGCCAAGCCCTGATCGATTTTCACATCGCCACGAATGAAATCGAACTGAAAACCCTCGGAGAATACATCTTTGAAATCGAGCGCCAAGCGGCGAGGCAGCGATTGCAGGCTCAAGACGCCAAGCAGCTTGGCGATGCCAGGATCGGCCTTGAGGAATTGCCCCGTCTCAATATTCACATTGAAGCCGCCTGAGAGGCTGGGATAATCCAGCGCCCAAGGTGCGCCCACCCAAGCGATCGTGCCTTCCATGCGGCCTTTGCCGCGTGCGATGACTTTGTCTTGCCCAAAGCGCTTGAGCAGCTCGCCGCTGTCGGAAATATCGAGTTTGAAGTTGAGCGCCGTGCGCCTGCGCTCACTGCGTGCTGTGCGCGGGCCAGGCAGGCTCGCGCCAACCAAGGCCCAATTGCCGGTGGCATTGAATTGCGCCTCTGGCAGGCTCACGTTCAGACGAGACAAGCGCCATTCACGCACACCGCCGCTGTCGCGGTTTTGCGCTTCCAGCTCAATACGGCCCAAGCGCTTGCCGCGCAGCTCTAAATCTTCCACCACAATATCCAGTGCCGGAATGCTGGTGGGTTGTTGATCCAGTGTGTTTTCAATATCGGTTACCTCGGCTGCCGCCAAAGACAGCCGCGCCAAACGCGCATAGACACGGCCCGGATTGGCTGCGCTGGGTTGGCGGTATTCGAGATACCCATTCATCTCGCGCGCATCCAAGTTGGCACGCCAAGTGAGATCTTCGCGCGAGCCACCCACCACCACGTTGTTCAAGGTGCGTCCTTGCAGCGTCAACTCCCGCGCACGCACTGACATGAT
>JAYVJQ010000167.1:0-9228 GCA_043769055.1 Allobrachymonas sp. | reverse complement strand
TCTTTGATGACCGTAATCGCTTCGTTCACGCGGCCCTCAAGCAACTCTGCTGAAGGAATTTCTTGCGCATCATCGCCTTTGCCCAGCGGCAAATTGCCGCGCTCAAAGAAGGCCAGCAGTTCATCGGCCAGCTTCAACTTGTTGCGCAGCGACAGCTCGATGTTGATGCGCTCAATGCCATCGGTGTATTCAGCCATGCGCGGCAGAGGAATCACCACGTCTTCATTGATCTTGAAGGCATTGGTGTGCTTAGAAATCGCAGCGGTGCGCTTGCGATCAAGCCAGAATTTCTTGCGCGCTTCGGGGCTGGTGGCCGTAAAGCCTTCGCCATTGCGGCTGTTGGCAATCCGCACCACTTCTGATGTTGTGCGCGCCACCACATCCGCGTCATCGCCTGCAATATCTCCAATGAGCACCATCTTGGGCAGGCCGCCGCGCTTGGATTTGGTGGCGTAGCCCACGGCTTTTAGGTAGCGATCATCCAAGTGTTCAAGGCCAGCGAGCAGCACACCCGTGCGCTTTTGCTCGGCAAACATGAAATCTTTGATTTCAACGATGGAAGGCACTGCATCTCGGGCATTTCCAAAGAATTCCATGCATACCGTGCGCGTGTGCAGTGGCATTTTGTGCACGATCCAGCGCGCGCTGGTGATCAGGCCATCCGTGCCTTCCTTCTGAATGCCGGGCAAGCCCGCGAGGAATTTATCCGTCACATCTTTGCCCAAACCTTCTTTGCGGAAGGTGCTGCCCGGAATATCGAGGCGCTCGGTGCGCAGCAGTTTTTTGCCACCCGCATCGAAGTATTTCAGCTCAAAGCTGGCCAAAGGCACATCATGAATCTTGCCCAAGTTGTGATTCAGCCGCGTCACTTCCAGCCACTGCGCATCGGGCGTCACCATGCGCCAGCTCGCCAAGTTATCCAGCGCCGTGCCCCAGAGCACGGCTTTCTTGCCGCCAGCATTCATGGCGATATTGCCGCCAATGCACGAAGCTTCTGCCGAGGTGGGATCCACTGCAAACACATAGCCACCGCGCTCCGCTGCATCCGCCACGCGCTGCGTGACCACACCTGCTTCGGAATACACAGTAGCCACGGGCTGCGCGAGGCCGGGCAGCTGCACCATTTCCACTTCGGTCATAGCTTCTAGCTTTTCGGTGTTCATCACAGCCGATTTCCAGGTGAGCGGAATTGCGCCACCGGTGTAGCCCGTGCCACCACCGCGCGGCACAATCGTCAAGCCCAGTTCAATGCAACCTTTGACCATTCCGGCCATCTCAGATTCGGTATCTGGCGTGAGCACGACAAACGGATACTCGACGCGCCAATCGGTCGCATCCGTCACATGGCTCACGCGGGAGAAGCCATCGAATTTGATATTATCTTTGGCCGTGTATTTTTTGAGCACCTGCGCCACACGCGAGCGCAGATCGCTTGCCTGCGCAAACCACGCATCGAATTTGATCACCGCATCGCGCGCGGCAATCAGCAGCTCGCCCACGGAAGCATCGCGCTGCGCATCCAAGCCCGGCGTGCGGCGCTTTTGCACTTCGCCTAAGCGATGCTGCAAAGCCTCCACCAATTGCTTGCGGCGCCTAGGGTTGTCGAGCAAATCATCTTGTAAATAAGGATTGCGTTGCACCACCCAAATGTCGCCCAGCACCTCATACAACATTCGGGCGCTGCGCCCGGTTTGCCGCTCGCTGCGTAGCACGCTCAGTAGCTCCCAAGCACGAGTGCCCAGCAAGCGAATCACGATCTCACGGTCGGAGAACGAGGTGTAGTTGTAAGGAATCTCGCGCAAGCGCGCGACTTCAGGCTTCTGATTGGGCGAAGCCGTAGCGAGTAAATGCTGAGGCAAGGGTGCGTTCATAAGATGTGGCTGCGATTGAACCCAATTATCGCTGGAATACTCGGGTTAGCCCTAGGCGGCGACATCAGACCCTTTTCGATAGGGTTTTTGGCCGACTCATGCAGAAATATCAGTCGATACGGCTGATTTTCTTGAGCATTATGATGAATTGCTGTTGCTCTTTATCATCTATAGCATCCAGCAGCCTTTGCTGCACCTTGCGTGCAGGCTTTTTCATCTCCAAAGCAGCCTTCTCGCCTTGAGGTGTGAGCCACAGCAGTTTGCGCCGCCGGTCGGTCGCGGATGCCTCGCGGCGCAGCCAGCCGCGCTCTTCTAAGCGCATGATGACTGAGCCCGAAGTGGCTGCATCAAGCGCCACGCGCTGCGCTACCGTAATTTGATCTGCACCCGGCTCATCCACCAGCGCTTGCAAAATCGCAAATTGCAAAGCCGTCACTTCAAAGTCTGCCAGCTCTTCGGCAAAGATCGCCATCGAGGTCTGATGCGCGCGGCGTATCAGGTAGCCCGGGGCTTGAGAGAAGTCAAAGGAAGTGACCATAACGTGGGTGAATATCTGATGTGATTGTAAGCACGCTTACGATCAGGGTTTTTACTAGGCATGCAAATGATATGCATACATACAATTATTGGCATGACAACATCTCACCCTATTCTCATTGCTGGCGGCGGCATTGGCGGCTTGGCAGCGGCATTTGTTTTAGGTCGTGCAGGCCATACTGTCACGGTCTTGGAGCAAGCCACTGAATTTGGCGAAATTGGCGCAGGCATTCAGCTCGGGCCCAATATTTTTCGCATGCTCGATTACCTTGGCCTGACTGAACAGGTCAACAAGGTCGCCTACTTCCCGCCCGCCATGGGCATGCGCGATGTGCGCACGGGCGAGCAGGTGGTGCGCGTGCAGATGGGCGATGTGGCGCGGGCGGCTTATGGCGGCTTTGCATATGGCGTTATTTATCGCAAAGATTTGCACGATGTGCTTTTGAACGCTTGCCGCTCAGTGCCTAGCATCAGCTTGCGCACGAATGCTGGCGTGGCTTCGTTCACGCAAGATGCGCAGAGCGTGAATGTCACGTTAAAGAATGACGAGTCTGTTGCAGGCGCAGCATTGATCGGCGCAGATGGCTTGTGGAGCGGCATTCGCCAATCCATCGTCGGCGATGGCAAGCCGCGCGTCAGCGGGCATATTGCCTACCGCGCTGTGCTCAAACGAGAAGAAGTGCCGCCCGAGCTGTGGAGCGATGAAGTACAGCTGTGGGGCGGCGAAAAAACCCATTTGGTGACCTACCCGCTGCGCCGTGGCGAATTGTTCAATTTAGTGGCCGTGTTCCACTCCAACAAATACGATGAAGGCTGGGATACCTTTGGCGATAACAGCGAGCTCACTGAGCGCTTTGCCGATGCGCACCCCACCGTGCGCGCGCTGATGCAGAAAATCAACGTCTGGAAAATGTGGGTGCTGTGCGACCGCGAGCCGGTGAAAAACTGGAGCCAAGGCAAGGTCACCTTGCTGGGCGATGCCGCGCATCCGATGCTGCAATACCTCGCGCAAGGTGCAGGCCAAGCGATTGAAGATGCGGTGGTGCTGGGCAAAGCGATTGAGCATACACAAGGCGATTTTGAACAAGCTTTTCTCGCTTACCAAGACAAGCGCTACCTGCGCACCGCCCGCGTGCAACTCACCGCGCGCATGTATGGCGATATTTATCATGCCAGCGGCGTGACGCGCGAGCTGCGCAACCATATCTTTCAAAGCGGGAAAGATTCGGCGGGCTTTGCGGGCCTCAAGTGGATGTATGAGGGCATTGACCCGAACAACTTGTTTTGATTTTTTGTACCGTTCGCCCTGAGGTATCGAAGGGCTTGGTGAGGCTTCGATACCTCAGCCCGAACGGCCAATAGAAACCTCGACGACAAAACCGATATGCCTTCCAAAACCATGCACCCCGACCGCGCGCAGCTTTACCAAGACATGTCGCCGCACCATCTCACGCCGCTTTGGGAGGTGCTGCATGCGCTTGTGCCACCCCAGCCTGCATCGCCCTGCGTGCCTGCGCTTTGGAAATACGACGAGGTGCGGCCCTTTCTCATGCGCGCAGGCGCTGCGATCACGGCAGAGGAGGCGATTCGCCGGGTGTTGATTTTGGAGAATCCTGCGCTGCGTGGAAATTCAAGCATCACACAATCGCTCTATGCGGGTTTGCAGTTGATTCTGCCCGGTGAAGTCGCGCCAAGCCACCGCCACACGCAAAGCGCACTACGTTTTATCGTCGAAGGTTCAGGTGCATACACCAGCGTGGATGGCGAGAAAACCATGATGAATCCCGGAGATTTCATCATCACACCGAAGTGGACGTGGCACGATCATGGCCACGAAGGCACAGAGCCGATGGTCTGGCTCGATGGGCTTGACATCCCGACGATTCGTTTTTTTGACGCAGGTTTTGCGCAAAACGATGTGAACAAGTCGCAGAAAGTCACCAAGCAGGAAGGCGCGAGCTTCGCCAGCTATGGTCACAACATGGCTCCTGTGCGGGGCGATTCACCTTTCGGCAACACCAGCCCTATTTTCAGTTACCCGTATGAGCGCACACGCGAAGCGCTTCGCACACTTGAGCGTATAGAAAAAATCGATGCGTGGGATGGCTTCAAGCTACGCTATACGAATCCGCTCACCGGCGGATCGCCCATGCCCACGATGCAGACCTTCATGCAGCTTCTACCCAAGGGTTTCAGCGGCGCACCCTATCGCCAAACCGATGGCGCAATCTTCAGCGTAGTCGAAGGCGCAGGCCGCGCGCTCATCGAATCGCATCATGGCAGCTATGCGCTAGATTTCAAATCACGAGATCATTTCGTCGTGCCCTCGTGGCACACTCTGCGTTTGATCTCCGACAAGGGCTGCGTGCTCTTCAGTTACTCCGACCGCCCTGTGCAGCAAGCCCTAGGCATTCATCAAGAAGAAAGGTTAGTTCCATGAGTTATGTGTTCAATCCTCCCGCAGTCGTCAGCGTGCCCGTGGTGGGCCGCGCCGAGCGCTTCCCAGTCAACCGCGTGTACTGCGTGGGCCGTAACTACGAAGATCACGCCAAAGAAATGGGCTTCACGGGCCGCGAGCCACCGTTCTTCTTTTTGAAGCCAGCCAACGCCATCGTGGTGGTCAACGCAGGCGAGACGGGCTCTATCCCTTACCCGACACTCACCAAGAATTTTCACCACGAGATTGAGCTGGTTGTGGCGATTGGCACGGGCGGTAAAAACATCAAAGCCGCCGATGCAGCCAAGCACATCTTTGGCTACGCCGTGGGCCTGGATATGACGCGCCGCGATCTGCAAAGCGACATGAAAAAACAAGGCCGCCCTTGGTGCATTGGCAAAGGTTTTGATCACTCTGCTCCGATTGGCCCCATTGTGCCCATGGCGCAAGCTGGCGACATCAACAACGCAGAACTGGCCGTTACCGTCAATGGCGCGCACCGCCAAAAGAGCACAGTAGCCAAGCTGATTTGGAGTGTGGCCGAGACGATTGAATACCTCAGCGCAGCTTGGGAATTGCAGCCGGGCGATTTGATTTATACCGGCACGCCTGAGGGCGTGGGTGCAGTAGTCAGCGGTGACTTGATGGTGGGCACGGTGGTGGGTTTGCCAGAGCTTCAAGTCAAGGTTTTATAAGAAAAATAGCGTATAGCCGGCGTACTATAAGCATAGTATGCTATTAAATTTATAGTAATTGCTTTTGGAGACACAATGCAAGTATTAGGGAAATTGGCCAAATTCTTCGCCATCGTGGGCGGCTTGCTGATGGTGTTCATCACCCTCATGACGGTCGTCAGCGTGATTGGTCGCGACACGATTGGCAAAGCCATCACGGGAGATTTTGAGCTCTCAGGCGCGGCCTGCGGCGCAGCGATTGCGCTGTTTCTGCCGTGGTGCCAGTTCAAGCGCGGCAACATCATTGTGGATTTTTTCACTGCTAATACCTCTGAGGCCACGCAGTCGATTCTTGATCGCATAGGCGCTTTGATTCTTGCTGCGGTGATGGCTGTGCTCGCCTGGCGCACCACCTTGGGCGGCATCAGCGCCTTCAAATCAAACTCAGGCACGATGATGCTCGGCTTTCCTGAGTGGATTGTCTACAGCGCCATCGTGCCCGGCTTGGCACTCACCTGCGCGATTGCACTGGCTCAGGCATTGCACGGCTTTACGGCTGACACCCCAGAGACCAACCCGGAGCTTGCCGTATGAGTGGCCTACAAATTGCCTTGTTGATTTTTGGCGCGATGCTGCTGCTGATGGCGCTGCGCGTGCCGATTGCGATTGCAATGTTCGTTGCAGGCGTGACGGGTTATCTCATCCAGCGCGGCTGGGCACCTTTGGCCAGCTTCTTGAGCAGCCAAGCCTATGCGCGCTTTGCAAGCTACGACCTCTCGGTCATTCCGCTGTTTATCTTGATGGGGCACTTCGCCACGCAAGGCGGCATCAGCAAGGCGCTGTTTGCTTTTGCAGCAGGCGTGATGGGGCGCTTTCGCGGCGGGCTGGCCATGGGCGCGGTGTTTGCCTGCGCGGCATTTGGAGCGATTTGCGGCTCATCGGTGGCCACAGCCGCCACCATCACCAATGTGGCCTACGACGAAATGCGCAAGCATGGCTATTCGGGCCGCCTCACCACGGGCACGCTGGCCGCTGGCGGCACGCTGGGCATTTTGATTCCACCTTCCGTGCCGCTGGTGATCTATGCGATTCTCACCGAGCAAAACATTGCCAAGCTCTTCATGGCTGCGATGGTGCCCGGCATATTGGCGATGCTGTCTTACATGATTGCCATTGGCCTGTATGTGCGCTTCGTGCCCGGCCATGCCCCTGAGAAAGACACTGTGCCCAAGCAAAGCATGGGCGCAGCACTGAGCGGAATCGCGCCAATTGCCGTGATTTTTGTCATCGTGTTTGGTGGCATCTATGGCGGTATCTTCACGCCAACTGAAGGCGCAGCCGTCGGTGCGTTTTGCACCTTCGTTGCTGCATTGCTCAAGCGCGAGATGAATTGGGACAAGTTCAAAAATTGCTTTTATGCCACCGCAGAAAGCTCAGGCATGATCTTTTTAATCTTCCTAGGCGCAGACATCATGAACGCCGCACTCGCGCTCACGCAAGTGCCCGGCGCGCTGGCTGAGCTGGTAGG
Organism: Allobrachymonas sp.; assembly: GCA_043769055.1. Taxonomy (GTDB): domain Bacteria; phylum Pseudomonadota; class Gammaproteobacteria; order Burkholderiales; family Burkholderiaceae_C; genus JANMDU01. The sequence continues at coordinate 2,181 of JAYVJQ010000167.1, read as the reverse complement.
CGGCTGGGGCTTGGCACCTGTGATGGTAGTGGCCTGCATCATGTTGTTTTATGTGGTACTGGGCGCGGTGATGGATGAGCTGTCGATGATTTTGCTCACCATTCCCATCTTCTTTCCGATGATCATGGGTCTTGATTTCGGCATGAGCAAGGAATACACCGCGATTTGGTTTGGCGTGATGGTGCTCATGACCGTGGGCTTTGGCATGCTCGCGCCGCCCGTGGGGCTGAATGTGTATGTGGTCAACAGCATGACGAAGAACAAAGGCGATGCTGTGCCGATTGCTGAGAGCTATCGCGGCGTGCTGCCCTTTTTGGCAGCGGATACGATTCGCGCGCTCTTGGTGTTGTTCTTCCCGATGATTTCTTTGTGGGCTTTACGTTTTGTGCAGACTTGAACAGCGCGGCAAGGTCAAAACACGGAACACAGAAAGCACAGAAATTACACAGAAGACGCAGAAAAAATCCAATTTTCTTTTTCTGTGAATTCTTTGTAATTTCTGTGCTTTCTGCGTTCCTCTGATGGTTTTTATATCCCCTTAGTTGCAGCTAAATCAGGGTAAACACGCTCAACCGAAATTCGTTTGATTACTTATGATCTCACCCATATCTTTTAGGAGTTTCTCATGATGCAACGTCGCAGTCTGATCAAAACCGGCATCGCCGCAAGCCTTGGCGGCGCGGGCTATTCCAGCTTTGCGCAAGCGCAGGTCACTTTGAAGTTTCACACCTTCATGTCGCCCCAATCCAATGTGTGGCTCTCCATGCACAAAGGCTGGATGGACAAAGTTGAGAAAGACTCCGGTGGTCGCATCAAGTTTGAAGGCTATCCTGCGATGCAACTGGGCGGCACGCCCGTGCAGCTCTACGATCAGGCCCGCGATGGCGTAGCTGACATCACCTGGACCTTGCCCGGCAACACCGCAGGGCGCTTCCCGCGCATTGAGGTATTTGAGTTGCCCTTCATGATGAGCAATGCTGAGGCCACCTCCAAAGCTTTTTGGGAATATGTACAGACTGTGGCTGTTGACGAGTTCAAAGAAGTCGTACCGCTCGCCCTGCAAGTGCATGGCCCTGGCGTGATCCACACGGTGGACAAGCAAGTTAAAACCGTGGCCGATCTCAAGGGCCTCAAAATGCGCGCGCCCACCCGCCAAGTCAACAAGCTCATGGGCTTCTTGGGCGCAACGCCTGTGGGCATGCCACTGCCTGCGATTCCTGATGCCCTGTCCAAAGGCACGATCAATGGCTGCGTGATTCCTTGGGAAGTGGTGCCTTCAGTGAAAGTACACGAACTCACCAAATTCCACGCTGAGTTCGACCCCAAAGGCGGCGCGCTCTACACCACCACCTTTGTGATGGGCATGAACCGCGCCAAATACAACAGCCTGCCGCCCGATCTGAAGCGCGTCATTGACGACAACTCAGGCCTCGCCACCTCCGCTTGGCTGGGCAAAACCCAGTCGGGCAACGACCCAATTGGCCGCAAGAGCGCTAGCGACCGCCCCGGCAACACCATCTTCACGGTGGATATTGCAGAAGCCCAGCAATTCCGCCGTGCCTCGCGCCTCGTTGAAGTCGAGTGGGTGGAAGACATGAACAAGCGCGGCTTCAATGGCTACAAGTTGCTTGATTCAGCACGCCAGCTGATCGAGAAGCACACCAAAGTGGCCTCAGCACCAGCGATGCCCGCCAAAGCGCCTGCGAAAAAAGCCTGATCGCTTTTTTTTAGCGCATAAGCCCTGCGCTGCAAAGCACAGGGCTTTTTTGTTTGCCTTAAACTGCTCTCGATGTATACAAGAGCCCCTGCAAAACATTGCCGCAACTGCGGCATCGCCACCGAGCAGCGCATTCCCGACGATGGCGACACCAAGCTGCGCGCTGTCTGCCCCGCTTGCCACACCATCCACTACGAAAATCCACTGAATGTGGTCGGCACGATTCCGTGGATCATCGAAGCTGGCGAGCTGAAAGTGCTGCTATGCCAACGCAACATCGAGCCGCGCAAAGGCTTTTGGACGCTGCCTGCCGGCTTCATGGAGCTGCACGAGACCACGGCTCAGGGCGCACTGCGTGAAACCCATGAAGAAGCAGGTGCAGACATCACACTCGGCGAGTTGTTCAGCCTGATCAACGTCGAGCGCGTCGGTCAAGTGCATTTTTTCTACACCGCGCAATTGCA
>JAYVJQ010000166.1:0-12674 GCA_043769055.1 Allobrachymonas sp. | reverse complement strand
AAGCCCCCGTTTTAATTTAACTAACGATCAAATTCGCATCGGCATCACGACATACTTGAAACTCGTGTTGTCAGGGATGGTGAACAGCGCAGAGCTATTCGAATCGGAGAGTTCAATACGTGCCATCTCTTGCTCCATGTTGCCCAACACATCGATCAGGTAGGTCACGTTAAAGCCCACCTCGATGCTGTCGCCGGTGTAATCGATATCGATCTCGTCCACAGCTTCTTCTTGCTCGGCATTATTGGCCGCGACTCGCAAAGTGCCTGGCTCGATGTTAAGACGCACGCCTTTGAATTTGTCGCTGGTCAGAATCGCTGCGCGCTGCAAGGTAGCCAAGAGAGCGGTGCGGCCCACCGTGATGATATTTTTATGGTTCTTGGGGATCACGCGGTTGTAATCGGGGAATTTTCCTTCAACCAACTTGGTAACGAACTCCATGCCATCGAATGCGAACTTGGCTTGGTTGCCGGCAAATTGCAAAGTAATCTCACCTTCGCTGTCAGACAGCAAGCGCTGCAACTCGAGCACGGTCTTGCGCGGCAAGATGACTTCTTGCTTGGGCACTTCCACTTCAAGCTCAGCAGATGCGAAAGCCAAGCGGTGACCATCGGTGGCCACAATCGCCAATTGCTTGCCTTCTGCAACGAATAAGATGCCGTTTAAGTAGTAGCGAATATCGTGCACCGCCATGGCAAACGAAACTTGAGCCAGCAAGCTCTTGAGCACTTTTTGCGGCACGGCAAATGAAGTGCCAAAGTTGGCGGCTTCTTGCACCAATGGGAAATCTTCCGCAGGCAAGGTTTGTAAGGTGAATTTGCTCTTGCCGCCTTTGAGAATTAATTTGCTTTGCGCTGATTCGAGCGAGACGGTTTGATCGGAGGGCATGGTGCGCAAAATATCGATCAGCTTGCGCGCACCCACGGTGGTAGAAAAATTACCAGCATCGCCATCGAGATCGGCAGCGGTGCGAATTTGAATTTCTAAATCACTGGTGGTGAGCTGGATATTGCCTGCGGTTTTGCGCAGCAGCACATTGGCCAGAATCGGCAAGGTATGGCGACGCTCCACGATGCCGCAGACGGATTGGAGCAGGCTGAGCAGCTTTTCTTGGGTGGCCTTGAGAACGATCATGTTTGTCTGCCTTTAATTCTTTAAATCAATTAAATAAGATAGTAGTAGTAGATAAGGGAGCCACTGCGCTGTGGAAAACTGTATTTTCGCCTGAAAAATCATAGGTTTAGCGTGTGTCAATGGCTGTGGGTAGGTGTGCTTTTGGGTGTGCTTGTAAATGGGAATAAATAGTGACGAGCTAGGTTTTGTGTGGATAACTAGGCGCTTGTTAGAGATTTATCCCCAGAGTTGTTATGGGGCGTTCAAACTGAGCACCATTTTCGCCTGAAAAGTCCTAAATTGATAGCACTTCGCGCAATATATTTGCCGGGTAGTGAGGGTTTTGACTCCAAAATGGGTGTGTGGATTGGATTTAACCTTTAAGGGTCTGCTCCAGCACATGAAGTTGCTGGTTGACCTCGGAAAATTGCTGCCGTTCGGTGGCGATTTTGCGCACCGCATGCAGCACGGTGGTGTGATCCCGCCCGCCAAATAGCTCGCCGATCTCTGGCAGGCTCTTTTGAGTCAGCTCCTTGGCCAAATACATGGCAATTTGACGTGGCCGAGCAATCGAGGCGGGGCGCTTTTTGGAATACATGTCGGCGACCTTGATTTTGTAAAAATCGGCCACGGTTTTCTGGATGTTTTCAACGCCGATTTGGCGGTTTTGAATGGAAAGCAGGTCACGCAAGGCCTCTTTGGCCAGCGCAATGGAGATGTCTTTTTGGTTGAAGCGGCTGTATGCCAAGATCTTGCGCAGCGCACCTTCGAGCTCGCGCACGTTGGAGCGCACATTTTTAGCCACAAAGAAGGCCACATCCTCGGGCATGGGGCTGCCTTCTACGGCAGACTTATTGACTAAAATTGCCACCCGCAACTCCAGCTCGGGCGGCTCAATGGCCACCGAGAGGCCCGAGTCAAAGCGCGAGACCAAGCGCTCGTGCATATCCGTCAAACCCTTGGGGTAGGTGTCGGATGTCATCACAATATGGCTCTTTTTGGCCAGCAGGGCTTCAAAGGCGTTGAAGAACTCTTCTTGCGTACGATCCTTGTTGGCGAAGAACTGCACATCGTCAATCAAGAGTAAATCCAGCGAGTGGTAGCGCGACTTGAACTCATCAAAAGTTTTGCGCTGGTAGGCTTTAACCACATCGGATACAAATTGCTCGGCATGGGTGTAGAGAACTTTTGCGCCGGGCTTGGTCAGGAGCAGTTGGTTACCCACCGCATGCAGCAAATGGGTTTTACCCAAACCGACACCGCCGTAGATAAAAAGCGGGTTGTACAAAGCGCCCAAATTGCTGGCCACATGCATGGCAGCTGCACGGGCCATGCGGTTGGCCGAGCCTTCGACCAAGGTGTCGAAGCTGAGCGCCGTATTGATGCGAGATTTGAAGCCGCTCGCGCCTTCTTCTTCGGTTAATAGGCCAGTGGATGTGCTTGCGTTTGAGATGTTAGATACGGCAGAATCTGCGGCGACTGCGGCAGAAAAAATGGATGATGCGCCAGCAGGATTGCTTGGTCTGACAAGGTTTTCTCTGGGAGCAAGCGCTAACTCAAGTGCAATCTCAGTGCCAACAGCCTCTTGCGCCAACCGCTGGGCCACTTGAGCGATTTTGCCGGCGTACTGGGCGCGCACCCAATCGAGCTTGAAGCGGTTGGCCACCAGCACGGTGAGCTTGGATAAATCGGGTGCAACAACCGCTTGCAAGGGCCGAATCCAGGTGGAAAAGGTCTGCTCAGGCAGGTCTTGCGCGAGTTGCGCCAGGCATTGCGGCCAGAAATTGCTTGCATCCAAACTGATAGCACGTGGCGCAATCAATGCGCCGGTATCGCTCTGGAATTCGGACTCCAAAGCCTGTAAAACTTGCCCCTCGGTCATGGCCATACTGCTTATTATTCTGTGGATAAATAGGAAATTCTAAGCCCAGATTCTAGGCTGAAACCGAAGTTATCCACAAACAACGTTACAAAAAAATACGCACGGTTCGAGCAAGAGTGGGTGCTTACCATATCAAACAGCAGCGCTGCATCAAGGAGGTTTGCGAAACCGCGCGCAAAACCCGAGCCAAACACTTGCCCTGATTGAGAAAAGAGCCACTTGATTGGCGCTGAAGGGGTGAAATCTGCGATAATCATAGGTTCCGCCTGTTGCGGACTAGCTTGGACTTGTCAATCATGAAACGCACCTATCAACCCTCTAAAACCCGCCGCGCCCGCACCCATGGCTTTCTCGTGCGCATGAAAACCAAAGGTGGCCGCGCTGTGATCAATGCACGCCGCGCCAAAGGCCGCAAGCGCTTGGCTGTCTAAGCCTGTAGCGTGCACAGCTCGTTCGGCTTTGCTGCCTCATCTGCGCACCGCCGAGCAGTTTGCTGCGGTTCTTAACGCCAGCAAACAGCGCACGCCCTCAGAGCCAGCCGCGCAGCGGCGTTTGCAGGGCGTGTATCGCAGCGCGCACTTTGCGCTGCATGTGGCAGGCGCAGCGCTGTGGCCCGAGAGCCCGGCGCAGCAGGTCACACTGGGTGTGATTGCACCCAAGCGCTGGGCCAAACGCGCCGTCACCCGCAATTTAATCAAGCGTCAGGTTTACGCCGTGTCCCACGAAATGTCTGCTCGATTGCCTTGCGCCTACATGGTGGTGCGCCAGCATGCAGCATTCTCGCGCGAGCAATTCATCAGTGCGTCGTCTAAGGCGCTCAAAATTGCGGTGCGCCAAGAGTTGCTGCAGTTGCTCGCGCATGTTGCGCAGCCTAATTGAGCCGATATGCAGCACCTCATTCAGCGTTTTCTCATTGGCTTGGTGCAAGCCTATCGCTGGTTCTTAAGCCCTTGGCTGGGCAGCAGCTGCCGCTTCACGCCCACTTGCTCAGCCTATGCGCTCGAAGCGCTGCAAACGCATGGTGCAGCGCAAGGCTCAGCTCTCACACTCAAACGCCTCGTGCGCTGCCACCCGTGGTGCGCAGGCGGGCATGATCCTGTGCCACCCAAGTTATTCACTTCCTTGCTTTCTGAAAAGATATCTCCATGAACGATATTCGTCGCTCCATTCTCTGGGCGGTTTTTGCGTTTTCCCTCGTGATGCTGTGGGATGCTTGGCAGATCCATAACGGCAAGCCAGCCACCTTCTTCCCCAAGGCCAAACCTGCTGCTGTGGCCACCAACAATCCAGCTACCAGCTTGGCAACGCCCGCAGCAGGCGGCGCATCCGGCGCCTCCGTGCCAGCAGCCAGTAATTCATCCACACCCGCAGCAGTCACGGGCGCAGCGCAAAGCACGCCTGCACAAGCCCCCGCAGCGCCTGCGCAGTCGTGGGAAGTGAGCACCGACGTTCTCAAGCTCACGTTCGCTAGTGAAGGCGGCAACATCATTCGCGCCGAATTGCTCAAGCACCTTGAATTGGATGCGAAAAAAGACAAGCTCGATCCGAACAAAAACGTTGTGCTGCTCGACCGCAGCGCGGGCCGCGCCTATGAGGCGCAGGCGGGCCTGCTCGGCTTGAATGGCCAAGCCGCCCTGCCAAGCCACTTAGCGCAAATGACATTCACCGGCGACAAGGCTTTGAAAGATGGCCAAAACGAGCTCACGCTGCGCTTTGAATCTGCGGAGACGGGTGGCCTCAAATACGTCAAGACCTATACGCTCAAGCGCGGAGACTATGCGATCAATGTCAAGCACGACATCGTCAATGCCTCCAGCGCATCAGTTTCCGCCCAGCTGTATATGCAGCTCGTGCGCGATGGCAACAAGCCACCGGGCGAGTCGGCCTTCTACAGCACCTTCACCGGCCCCGTGGTCTACACCGCCGAGAAGAAATACCAAAAAGCCGAGTTCACCGACATCGAGAAAAACAAAACAGACTTCGTCAAAGACACCAAGGCCGGTTATGTGGCCATGGTGCAGCATTACTTTGGCACCGCTTGGCTGCTGGGCGATGGTGTGGCCCGCGAAAACTACATGAGCAAGGTTGGCCCGAATTTGTATTCCGTGGGCATGAAAGGCCCGATGCAAGCCATTGCCGCAGGCAGCACGCAAAGCACCGAGACGCGCCTGTTCATCGGCCCGCAAGTCGAAAACAAGTTAGAGGCCCTCTACCCCGGCTTAGAACTGATCAAAGACTACGGCTGGCTCACGATTCTTGCCAAGCCACTCTATTGGTTGATGGACAAGCTGTATGGCTTCATCGGCAACTGGGGCTGGACCATCATGGCTCTCGTGCTCGTGCTGAAAATGGCTTTCTACTGGCTGAACGCCAAAGCCTACCGCAGCATGGCCAAAATGAAAGCCGTGAATCCAAAAGTGATGGAAATGCGCGAGCGCTTGAAAGACAAGCCGCAGCAAATGCAGCAAGAGATGATGCGCATCTACCGCGAAGAAAAAGTCAACCCGATGGGCGGCTGCTTCCCCATCATGATTCAGATCCCGGTGTTCATTGCCTTGTATTGGGTGTTGCTCAGCTCTGTGGAAGTGCGCGGCGCGCCGTGGATTGGCTGGATTACTGATTTGTCTGTGCCCGATCCGTGGTTTATCCTGCCGGTGTTCATGGCGGCCACTACCATGCTGCAAACCGCGCTGAACCCCACGCCGCCTGATCCGATGCAAGCCAAGCTGATGTGGTACATGCCGCTCATCTTCTCGGTCATGTTCTTCTTCTTCCCAGCCGGCTTGGTGCTCTACTGGATCACCAACAACGTGCTCTCAATTGCCCAGCAATGGCTCATCAACAAAAGCATGGGTGTGCCACCGCAGTTCAATCTGCCTTGGAAAAAGGCTGAGGAAAAGAAGGCTTAATCACTTGAGCCTTTGATCAAGCCGCCGGAGTTGCTTCTTGGCGGCTTTTTTTCGTGCTTCAGGAAGACAAGACAGGAACACAGAAAACACAGAAATTACGCAGAAGACACAGAAAAATAACCTCTCTATTTCTTGGAGTTTTTTCTGTGGTTTCTGTGCGATTTTTTGTGTTTTCTGTGTTCCTCTGATTCAATCCTCGCCATTCACGCAGATCAAAGAAAACCAGCCACAATTGCCCCATGCTGCCAAGACACCAAGATCCCATCGTTGCAATCGCCACCGCTCCCGGCCGTGGTGCAGTGGGCATTGTGCGGGTGTCGGGTTATCAGCTTATGCCGTTATTTGCTCCTATTTTAGGAGCGAAATACGATGATTTTATGCCGGCTAGAGAGGCAAAATACTTAAAATTCCTCGATAAGAATTGCCAACCGATAGATCAAGGTCTGCTGCTGTATTTCCCTGCGCCGCACTCCTTCACTGGCGAAGATGTGATTGAGTTGCAGGCGCATGGCGGGCCGGTGGTGTTGCAGTTGCTGGTGGCGCGATTGCTTGAAGCGGCTAAAGAAATTGAAAGCTTGAAGTACCTTCGCATTGCCCAGCCCGGTGAGTTCACTGAGCGGGCGTTTTTGAATGACAAGATGGATCTGGCGCAGGCCGAGGCTGTGGCGGATTTGATTGATGCCAGCACCGAAGCCGCAGCGCGCGGCGCGGCCAAATCGCTCACCGGGGCGTTTTCCAAAGAGGTGCATGCGCTGCGCGATGCGCTGATCCATTTGCGCATGCTGGTGGAAGCCACTTTAGATTTCCCCGAAGAAGAAATCGATCATTTGAGCAAAGGCAAAGCGCGCGAGCAGCTCACGCAATTGCAGCAAGAGGCAGAGGCTTTCCAAAAAAGAACGCGACAAGGCGCGCTGCTGCGCGAAGGCATCAAGGTGGTGATTGCCGGTGCGCCCAATGCCGGAAAAAGCAGCTTGCTCAACGCACTGGCCGGCGCAGAGCTGGCCATCGTCACGCCGATAGCGGGCACCACGCGCGACAAGGTGCAAGAAACGATTTCGATTGAAGGCGTGCCCATCCACATTGTGGATACCGCTGGCTTGCGCGAAAGTAGCGATGAAGTGGAGATCATCGGCATTCAAAGAGCATGGAACGAGATCGCCCTTGCCGATGTGGTGATTCATCTGCGCGATGCTTCTCAAACCTCGGTCACTATTAATTCAATAGCGCTCGGCGCAGATTTGATGCCGGCTATTGCCCAAAAGCTATCAAAAAATACACCAGTGATAGAGGTGTGGAACAAGATCGATGTAGTCACAACACAAGCGCTCAACGTCAACGAAACCGATCTGCACATCAGCGCCAAAACCGGCATAGGTTTGGATGCATTGCGCAAGAAGCTGCTTGAATTAGCTGGCTGGCAATCCGCCAGCAGCGAAGGCAGCCTGATCGCACGCGAGCGCCATGTGCACGCCATGCGCGCGGTGCAGGCACATCTGACCGAGGCTTCAGATCATTTGGATGGCAGCTTGCAGCACAACGCAGGCGGCCTCGATCTGCTGGCCGAGGAGCTGCGCCTCGCGCAAAACGCCTTGGGCGAAATCACCGGTGAATTCAGCGCGGATGATTTGCTGGGCGAGATCTTCTCGCGCTTTTGTATTGGTAAGTGATGGTGAAAGGATAGACATAATTTGCTATATTATTAATAGCAAACTATGGCCATTTCATCCCGGCTACTTGCCTAAAAAGCTCTAAAAAGTTGTTAAACCGGCTGCGTATCCACAAAACTTGGTCGCATCGCCAGCTTATCAGCCAAGCGGGTGAGATTGGCGTAATCTGCACGCCACGCGATTTGCGGAAAGCGAAAATCCAAATAGCCCAATGCGCAGCCCACGGCCACGTCAGCCAAGCTGAAATGCGTGCCGGTGCAGTAAGCGCGCTCGCCCAAGCCTTGGCTCATGGCCTTTAAGCTGGCCGTGATCTTGCCCATTTGCCGGTCAATCCACGCCTGCGAGCGCTGCGGCTCGCTGCGGCCAGCCCAAGTAGCTTCCAGCCGCGCCAAAATCGCCGCATCGCACAAGCCATCGGCCAGTGCCTCCCAAGTTTTCACCTCGGCGCGTTCGCGGCCCATGGTTGGAATCAGTTTGCCCACGGGCGAGAGCGTGTCCAGATACTCCACAATCACACGCGAATCAAACAGCGCCTCGCCGCCTTCCATCACAAGGCAGGGCACTTTGCCCAGCGGGTTGGAATCGGTAATTTGCGTCGTAACCGACCACACATCCTCCAAAATAAACTGGTAATCGAGCTTTTTCTCCGCCATCACAACACGCACCTTGCGTGCGTAGGGGCTGGTCACCGCGCCAATGAGTTTCATGCAGTTCTCTTTTTGCTTAAAAAAGCATTTTATCGAAGCTTGTGCATGTAGCGCATCACTAAATCTGGGCTACAGTGCCATCCATAAAACAAATGCACACCCAATAGGAGAGCGATTTGATCAGCAACAACAGCAGCCTCAGCAACCCCATTCCCTTGTCTGAAGGCTCGCCGGCGCGCGCCACCCAGCCCAGCGCACTGCCCCAGCCCAGCGACAAGATTGAAAGCACACCGATAGAGTTCAGCGGCACAGGCAGCGAATATTTCCGCATTTGGATCGTCAACTTGCTGCTCATCATGGTGACCTTCGGCATCTATTACCCATGGGCCAAGGTGCGCAAGCTCAAGTATTTTTATAACAACACGCAGATTGACGGGCATGCGCTGGAGTTTCATGGCGAGGCCAAGAAGATGCTGCGCGGCACTTTGATTGTGGGTGTGTTGTTTTCGATTTACAGCGTGGCGGCTGAGTTTTCGCTCATTGCGGGCTTGATTGCTGTTGCGGTTTTGATTGCAATCGCACCCGTGCTGTTTCGCGCGGCCATGCGTTTTCGTTTGGCCAACACGAGCTGGCGCGGCATGCGTATGCGCTTTGCAGCGCCCGATTTGACAGAGGCTTATTGGACGATTGCACCAGCGCTTGCCATGTTTCTTTTGCCTGGCTTTGTTTTGGCATTCCTTGCGGAAGAGCCTGCCGGAAAAAACACCGCGCTGCCGATTGGCACCACGGGCCTGGGCCTGTATGTGTTAGCGATGGCCATTGCCATTCCGTACTTTTTCTGGCGTTTGAAGCGCTATCAACATAACCACTACGCTTGGGGCCCACTCAAGACGGAATACCGCAGCGCAGTGGGTGCAACCTACAAAGTTTTTGGTCGTACGCTGCTAACCGCCCTACTGATCGCAGCCGCGTTTATGGCGATTGCTTACACGCTCCTTCCCGCGCAAGTGGGCAGCACACGCAGCTGGTCACGTAACTTGGCCGTGCTTGCAGGATTGCTGCTGCCTTTGCTGCTGGTATTTTTCATCACCATCAACATTTTGCCGCGCGCCTACTTCACAGCGACGATGCAAAATCTCATCTGGTCGCGCACCGGCAACCGCTATTTCCGCTTCAAAAGCGACTTGGCCGCACCGCGTTTCATCGGTTTGCAATTTAAAAACTATTTCCTCATTCTGATCACCTTCGGTTTGTATTGGCCGTTTGCCGTGATCAACACCACCCGCATGCGCCTAGAGGCCATCTCGCTCAAAAGCCGCATTGCGCTCGACAAACTCACCGACGCAGCCCGCGCCCGCGAAAACGATGCCGCTGGCGACATGGCTGCCGACATCTTCGGCTTTGATGTGGGCATGTGAGGTAGATGATGCCCACAATGCAGCCCTTCAAGCTCGATTTATTCGATGGGCGTAGCGCGCAGTCTCAGCCGATCCTGCTACAAATAAGTGAGCATTCCGCGCAGATTCTATCCCGGCTAAGTGGTCAAAACCTCTTAAAAATCCCCTTGACCGAACTGTGCCGCTGGATGCGATTTCCTGAAGGCTATGCCAAAGGCTCGCGCATCATCGAGTTCACCGATCACGCGCCACATGCGTGGCAAGGCGCGCAGCTGCATACCGCCCCGCAAGACAGAGACGCGTTTGACGACTGGGTGCGTGCCAGCATTCCTGCGCGCGCCAATCCATCCGCCGGGCTGGTTGCGCGGGCGCAGCAAAGCTGGAAGGGTGTGGCTGCCGCTTTTGTGCTGCTGCTGGGGGTGCTCTGGGGCATGTACTTGTATGGCCTGCCGGTGGCGGCGCGCGGCATCACGGCGCTTGTACCCACCAGCGCTGATGAAGCGATTGGCCGCAATGCCTTGAGTCAAATCGATGGCCGCTGGATGAAGCCGAGCAAATTGCCGCTGGCCGATCAAGAGCGTATCCGCGCGCGCTTTCTCGCAGGTGTGAAAAAGCAATATCCCAGCAATACGCCCGCTATCCAACTGAATTTCAGAAAATCCGAAATCGGCCCCAACGCCTTCGCCCTACCCGGCGGCATCATGGTGATGACCGATGAATTGGTGGAGCTGGTGAAAGACGATGAAACGGTTTTAGGCGTGCTCGGCCACGAGCTGGGCCACATCACCCGCCGCCACGGCATGCGCCAGCTGGTGCAAGTGGGCGTGTTGCAAGGCGTGCTCTCGATTGCCTTTGGCGATTACGGCAGCCTGATTACCGCCGCGCCGCTAATTCTGGGCAGCATGGCCTACAGCCGTGCCCACGAGCGCGAAGCCGATGACGACTCCATTGCCTACATGCGCGCAGCAGGCATCAGCCCTTTGGTCATGGTCAAATTCTTCCAAGCTGCGCGTAATTACAAGCCACCGAAGAAAGACAAAGACGGCAATCCATTGCCGCCAGACGCATCACCATCCGCAGAGCAAGCCAGCAAAGCCCCAGAAACCAAAAAAACACCGCTCGGCTTTTCCATCATCTCCAGCCACCCGCTGGATGAAGAGCGCATGGATAAATTTCGCAAAGCGGCGGGTGGGTAAAGACCTGACAAGCTGCTCGTTCAAATACTCTGTACAATTCATCCACCTTAAGGGTGGATACAAACTTGGACATCGGATTCCTCAGCGAAAAAGATCAGACTTTCTTCCAAGGCGAAAGAAAGGTCAAAGCCAAGTTTGGCGCACCTGTTGCTGCCCGGTTCTATGAGCGGCTTGATGATATTCAAGCCGCGCTCTGTATGGAAGACTTGTGCCAGCTCCCCGGAAAATGGGAAGAGTTGCTGGCAGATCGTAGAGGGGAGTTTTCCTGCCGCCTTCATGGCGGTTATCGCCTGATCGTGCGCCCACAAAAGCAGCCCCCGCCCACCAAACCCGATGGCGGGCTCGATTGGCGGGCGATTGACGGCCTCGTATTCATTGAAGTGGTTGATTATCATGACTGACACATTGCTCTATCGCCCTGCGCGGGTATCGCCACCGGGCAGCACTTTAGCGGCTTTGCTTGAAGAGCGCAGCATCAGCCAAGCTGAGCTGGCGCGGCGCATGAAGCGCCCGATCAACGCCATCAACGAAATCATCCTCGGCAAGAAGGAGTTAACAGTCGATACAGCACTGGAGCTGGAGCATGTGCTGGGCAGCCCAGCACATTTCTGGCTCGCCCGCGAATCGCGCTACCGTGAGTTTCTTGCCCGCCAACGCGAAGCCTCACAATCTGACAGCCGCCTGCAATGGCTCGATACCCTGCCCCTCAAAGCGCTGCAAGCCCTGGGTCATTTGCCGGCAGGTCGCTTGAGTGCTGCGTTCAAAGCCAGCTTGATCGAGCCAGCGCTGAAGTTTTTCGGCGTTGCCTCACCCGAAGGCTGGCAAGAGCAATACAGCCGCGTGCAAGCCGCCTTCAAGCGCGCCAACCCCGCCAAGCAAACCGACAACGCGGCCATCACCGCTTGGCTCAGGCTAGGTGAATTGGCCGCAGAAAAAGTACAAACGCCCGCCTACAGTCAAGCGACACTGGAGCAACTCATTGCGCAGATGCGTGCCTTGAGCACACGATCGGCCCGAGAAATCGGCCAGCAATTGCCGCAGTTGTGTTCGCAGGCAGGCGTGGTGCTGGTATTCGTGCCACCCATGCCGGGTACGTATGTTTCCGGCGTAGCGCGTTGGTTGGGGGAGCGTCCACTCGTTCAGCTGTCCTTGCTGGGCAAATTCAACGATATGTTTTGGTTCAGCTTTTTTCATGAAATCGCGCACATCTTGAAGCATCCCAAGCGCGCCGTGTATCTAGACGATGCAAGTGCCAGCCACGCGATGCGCAGCAAAGAAGAGATAGAGGCCGATCAGTATGCCGCCGAGACGCTGATCAGCAAGCACCAGCGCGCAGACCTTCAGGCTGTGGCGCATACCTTTGCCGCCATCAAAGCATTTTCAAGCCGCATCGGCGTGCATCCCGGCATTGTTATGGGCACGCTGCTGCATGAAGGCAAAATCTCTTACGGCCATCCGCTTTACAAGCTGCGTGAGCGTTACGACATCAAGCCAGCGAGCTAAACACCATGCCCACCCTCGACTGGCTCAGCCGCCAAGAAGCCTTCACCTCCGCTGCGCGTGTGCCTTATCGCTTGCTCGATCAAATCTCCTTGCATGGCGATGCGGCCAGCAATGCGGCATCAACGGGCAATCTGCTCATTCAGGGCAACAACTTAGAAGCCCTCAAAGCCCTGCTTCCGTTTTATCGCGGGCAGGTCAAATGCATCTTCATTGATCCGCCCTACAACACCAAAAGCGCCTTCGAGCATTACGACGACAACCTAGAGCACAGCCAATGGCTCAGCATGATGCTGCCCCGCTTGCAGCTCTTGCGCGAGCTGCTGACGGACGACGGCTCGATTTGGGTGACGATTGACGACA
>JAYVJQ010000165.1:0-7405 GCA_043769055.1 Allobrachymonas sp. | reverse complement strand
AGATAGCGAGCGCGAATGGAACGCCTGCGCATCCCATCACCCACCGCGCACCCCGCTGCAGGACTGGCTCTACTTCATTTTGCATCGTACACTCTGCTTTGACCGACTTTTTGGCATTGCAGATTAGCCGACACACACAGCGAAAAATTACTCAATCGTCATGACTGATTTACTCGAAATCACAATAACTCACAACCTTCATGATGCCGCCGAAGTTGCCGAGTTATTCCATCTAGAATTAATAGCTCTTGATTGGGATCGCTTGGGGCCAGACCCAAATGCCTACAGTGGCCGTGGACGCACTGACATAAGAATGTTTCATTCCATGAGACAAACAGGAGCTGCAGTAATTGCGGCCTACAAAGGGGCTACCCAAAGTCGATCTCATCGCCTCGTAGGGTTAATAAAACCGAACGAGGATTTTCAACGGCTCAATGGCTTGCTATGCTTAAAAATCTCTAATGCTAAAGTCGTTGACTCGTCAGCAAGCTTTCTTGGTAATCTTCCTCCTCGGCAATGCACTATTCAATCTTGCTCATCACGCGCTAAAGGTCGACTAGCGGCTTTTGTACTAGGTCAACCCTCGCCTCGTAGTGTTTGGTCACTTCATAATCGAGATGTTGAAACTCTAGTCACTAACTATCTCACTACGCAAAATATATGTACGCACGTTTGGTCAGGTACTCGTGCATTTGAAGACATTGATCACGCGGGCTTCATGTCAAATGGGAAAGAACTGTTAGCACAAACAACAGTATCCGCAAAACTCGTTGCCAACAAGGCTGAGAAATTATTGCAATTGGCCCAAGTAAATCGTTCGCTTCATTTTTTTGGTCCAGCAGATGCAAGAAAGTACTGTCCTGAGTCTATTCAGTATCATGCAATAGAAGATATTTTTTTCGAATTAGATCGTACGAATGGTGGTCGTTGGTTGATTGATCGTATGCTCAATTTGAATGGCTCATCCGCTTAGTCGTTTTTCATCACATAGCATGGGAACTTCATCCTTCGTGTGCTACTGCCACCACAAGGTGCGGTGGGCGTGATAGGAATTGGCGGCGCGGCCATTCGCGCTCGCTTGAGAACTGGCGTGCAAACCAAGCCAGTAACGCAAACCATCTTAGAGAGCTACCCAAGCTACTGCGCGAGGTGCTAGCCGACAATTCCTATCGCGGCCACCGTGCCAACGCACAAAAGATAGCACGAAACATCCAGCACATAAGCTACAAATTCAATAGCAATCCGCACAGATTCCATCCCGGCTACCTGTCAAAAAAGCTTCAAGTATCAGCGTTTCACCCGAAACCAAGCTGCATACATCGCAGGCAAGCTGAGCAAGGTGAGCACAGTGGCCACAATCAGCCCGCCCATGATGGCCACAGCCATTGGCCCCCAGAATACGCTGCGCGAGAGAGGAATCATCGCCAGCACGGCCGCAGCGGCAGTGAGCACAATCGGGCGCAGGCGGCGCACGGCGGATTCGACGATGGCATCCCATGTGGGGATACCGGCGCGGATGTCTTGCTCGATTTGATCGATCAAGATCACCGAGTTGCGCTGAATCATGCCCATGAGCGCAATCACGCCCAGCAGTGCGACGAAGCCAAACGGCCGATTGAGCAGCAGCAAGGCAAAGGCCACGCCTGCAATGCCCAGTGGCCCGGTGAGGAACACCAGCATCGCGCGCGAAAAACTTTGCAGTTGCAGCATCAGCAAGGTGAACGTGAGGAAGAGCATGATCGGCACGCCCGCCGCAATTGAAGCTGAGCCTTTGGAGCTTTCTTCCACTGCGCCGGCCACTTCGATGCGGTACGCGGTCAAGCCCTGCTCTTTCCACTTGGCCTCCAAAGCTTTCAAAGCAGGCAGCAATTCATTCGTCACCGTAGCGCCCTGCAAGCCTTCGACAATATCGGCGTTGACCGTGATCGCGTAATCGCGATTCTCGCGCCACATCACGCCCGGCTCCCATGCAAATACCGGCTTGGCAATTTGCGTAAGCGGAATGCTGCGGCCACTGGCCGTGGGCAAATAAGCGTTGCCTAAATCGGTGATCGCATCGCGCTCTGAGAGCGGCTGGCGCAGCACAATATCGAGTACCTTGTCGCCATCGCGGTATTGACCAATCACCGAGCCGCTGGCAATGGCGCGCGAGGCTTGGGCAATCCCTTGGCTGGTCACGCCCAGCGCCCGCGCCTTGGCTTGATCGACCTCCATGCGCACGACTTTGACGGACTCATTCCAGTTGTCATTCACGCCGCGCGTGTTGGGCGATTTACGCATCTCCGCTTTGACCTCATCAGCCAGCAAACGCAATTGCGCTGGCTCCGTGCCCACAATGCGAAACTGCACCGGATATGCCACTGGCGGGCCATTGGGCAGCAACTTGCTGCGCCCGCGCACCTCGGGGAATTCTGCGGCCAGCAGCTCGGGCAGCTTGAGGCGCAGCCGCTCACGCGCCTTCAAATCTTGCGCCACCAAAATCATCTGACTGGCATTGCTCTGCGGAAAAATCTGATCCATAGGCAGATAAAAGCGCGGCACGCCCGAGCCCACCCAAGTGCTCACGCTATTGATGCCCTCCTCTTGCAGCAAGCGTGCCTCTAAGCGTTTGGTGACTTTTTCGTTGGCCTCAAACGAAGTGCCCTCAGCAAACCACACATCCACCAAAATCTCTGGCCGCGATGAATCGGGGAAGAACTGCTGCTGCACTTTGCCCATACCGGCAATACCCAATGCAAAGATCAAAATCGTCGCGCCAATCGTGAGCCAGCGGTGTTTTACACACCAGTTCACCATGCGGCGAAAGCCGTTATAGAACGGCGTATCGAAATGCTCATGGTGCTCAGGCTCTCCCGTGGCCGGGTCAATCTGCACCGGTTTGGCTTTGAGAATCAGTGTACCTAGATAAGGCACAAAATACACCGACACCACCCAACTGATCAGCAGCGCAAGCACCGTGACTGCAAAAATCGCAAAGGTGTATTCACCTGTGACGCTTTTGGCAATACCAATCGGCAAAAAGCCCACCGCAGTAATGAGCGTGCCCGTCAGCATGGGCATGGCGGTCAGCTCATAGGCAAAGGTGGCGGCGCGCACTTTGTCGTAGCCCTCTTCCATTTTGCGCACCATCATTTCCACCGCAATGATCGCGTCATCGACCAACAAACCCAGTGCAATGATCAGCGAGCCCAGCGAGATTTTGTGCAGCCCAATGTTGAAGTACCACATGCCCAAAAACGTGAGCGCCAGCACCAGCGGGATCGTGATACCCACCACCAGCCCGGGGCGCATGTCCAGATAAAAACGTTTCCAAAGAGGCACGTTTTTACGCGTATGCAAGCCCAGCGCCAAAAAGCTCACTGCCAGCACAATCACCACCGCCTCAACCAGCACTGAGATGAATTCATTGACCGACTTGGCCACGGCCTTGGGCTGGTCTTGAATTTGCACTAACTCTACACCAGCGGGCAACTTGGCTGCAATGCCTTGCGTGGCCAACGCGAGCGATTTACCCAAGGCAATGATGTCTCCGCCCTTGGCCATGCTCACACCCAGCACCAGCACTTCATCGGCTTGCAGCTTGCCTTGTTTGTCGCGCTCGGCATAGCGCACCTTGACTTGCGCGGGATCGATATAGCCACGCTTGATTTCT
The DNA here is from genome assembly GCA_043769055.1 of Allobrachymonas sp. Classification (GTDB taxonomy): domain Bacteria; phylum Pseudomonadota; class Gammaproteobacteria; order Burkholderiales; family Burkholderiaceae_C; genus JANMDU01. The sequence continues at coordinate 3,753 of JAYVJQ010000165.1, read as the reverse complement.
GCAATATCGCCCAGTCGCACTTGCGCTGCGCCCGCGCCAGAGGCCACGTTGCCGCCCGCGCCGCCGCGAATGGGCAGCGCGCGCAATGCCTCTAAATCATTGAACTGGCCTTGCACCCGAATTTGCACGTTGTCCAGCGGCGTGGTGATGATGCCCGCACTCTCAACGGCGTTTTGCGAATTGATCTGCGCAATCACATTGCTCAAATCAATGCCGAGTTGCGCCAAACGCTTTTGCGAAATCTCCAAATACACTTTCTCATCTTGCGCACCAAAAATCTCCACCTTGGCCACATCTTTGACGCGCAGCAAGTCTTGCCGTACCTGATCGGCAAAATCTTTGGCTTGCGCGGGCGAGAAGCCGCGTGCCTGCACCGCATACATCACGCCATACACATCACCAAATTCATCGTTGAAAAACGGCCCGATCACGCCACTGGGCAAGGTGCCACGAATATCGCCCACCTTCTTGCGCACTTGGTACCAAATACCCGGCACTTCCTTGGCAGGTGATGAATCTTTGATTTGAAAAATAATCAGCGCTTCGCCGGGCTTGGCATAGCTGCGAATCTTGTCGGAATACTGCACTTCCTGTAGCGCTTTTTCGATTTTGTCCACCACCTGCTCATTGACCTGCTGCGCGGTGGCGCCCGGCCAAAACATGCGCACGGCCATGATGCGAAAGGTAAACGGCGGGTCTTCATCTTGACCCAGTTGGAAATAACTCGCTGCGCCCAAGAGCAGCAGCACGACCATGAGGTAGCGCGTGAGTGCCGGGTGATCCAGCGCCCAGCGCGAAAGATTAAAGCGGGGCGATGGCTCGGCTTGTGTTGAATTCGTACTCATACTCTGCTCACTTCGCCTGCTTATCGGTAGCAGCAGCACCTGAGTTCACTATTGATTTGATAGCACTCTGCGCAGATTCTATGCCGGCTACCTGCCCTTTTTCTATAAAAATAGTGACTTTTTGACCGGGCGAGAGCACATGCGCGCCCACGGCGACCACCACATCGCCGGCTTTCACGCCGCTGCTGATCACCGCTTCATTGCCATCCGCCGAGGCCACGGTCACGTTCACAGGTTTCACGGTCATGCTGGCTTTGTCCAGCAGCATCACTTGCGATGCACCTTGGGCGCTTTGCAGCAAACTGCTGGTGGGCAGCTTGATGGCTGTAGCGTTTTTAGCATCTTTCAATTCAGGATAAACATACACCGTCGCGCCCAGCGGCAGGCTCGCACCCGCTGGCATCGCCAGCTTGGCTTGATAGGTGCGCGTGAGCGAATCGGCACTGGCGGAGATCTCGCGCACGGTGCCCTGTAGATCGGCACTGGCTGCATCCCAGCGCTTGGCGCGAGCATTGCTTGCCAAGGTGATCAAGCCCAACTGCCCCTCGGGCACGCTAAACACCACATCGCGCGGGCCATCTTGCGCAATACGCACCACGGGCGTGCCTGCGGCAACAACCTGCCCCACTTCAGCTTCTACCGCCACCACAATGCCAGCAGCAGTTGCCACCAAATTCGCATAGCCCACTTGATTGCCTGTGTTGGCCAGCTGCGCCTGCGCTTGGCTCACTTGCGCTTCAGCCGCTTTGAGCGCAGCCTCGCGCCGCTCAAGCTCTGCGCCGCTGATAAAGTTTTGATCTTTCAGGCTTTGAAAGCGCTTGAAATCCGCTGCAGCCAAATCACGGTTCGTCGCTGCTGCGGCAACTGCTGCGCGGGCTGCATCAGTGGCCAATTTGTAATCCTGCGGGTCAAGCTGCGCCAGAATTTGCCCTGCTTTCACCCGCTGGCCCACCTCCGCTTGGCGTTGCGTGATCTTGCCCGCCACGCGAAAACCCAGCCGCACCTCGACCCGCGCTCGCACCTCGCCCGAGTATTCATAGGCCGCTGTTAAACCCGATTCACCCACCGTAATGGTTTTGACCGCGCGCACTGGCTCTAGCGCAGGTGCGGGCTTGGAGCAAGCGACCAAGATGACGCTTGCCAACAACACGGTTGCTATAGAAAGATGAGCACTCTGCGTAGATTTATTAACGGGTAATGAGCTGTTTTGCATAAAAATCGCTCCTTTGGAGACGTTGGAAACGCATGGAGAAAGAAACAATCATATATTAATGACTGACTGGTTAGTAATTTACTTGAAACCATTCCATTTGTCAACGCCCTGTTTTTCACTTAGAAAAAAAAGTGAAGAAAATCGAAAGCAGAGGCACAGGAGCGTCAACTGAGAAATGAGTCCCGCCAGCTCGCTGTCACGACTGCCAACAACAGCGCCCGCGCCGCAGCAGATGCTGCATGCATGGCCGCAGATGCCGCGCGCAACCAGCGACAAATTGCACAAGATTCGTCCCGCTCGGAGCGAGAGGCACGCGATCGCGATCGTCAAGCCGAGAATCTGGCGCGCCAACGTCAAAGCGAAGATCAAACTCGCCTTCGAAACCTGTGCATGCTCAATTATGGCAAGCCAATCTGCTGAATTTGCCTCATATGCCGATCCGGTAGCTGCATTTGACTGAGCTTCTGGTCACCCGCCTGATCTGCCGAAATTAGCAGCGATTTTTTACTGATCTATTCCCCGGCCAATCAATCACCTAGTGTAGTCCGGCACACTTGATGCGCGGTGGCGTTTGTTCGAGTGGGTACACATTTTGAGTTGTTTTAAGCCAATTCAAACCGCTACATATTCCATAGCACTCTGAGCAGTATTCTTGCCGGCTATTTGCCAATATTGCCTTAAAAAGTTCATGCACCCGAGATATAAGTCTGCAAATGCGAGATTGTGGTTTCGTGGTCGGAAATGATGTCATCCATGATGTCGCGGATGGAGATCAGCCCCAGCACTTTGCCACCTTCGACCACCGGCAAGTGTCGGATTTTGTGTTGGCTCATGAGGTTCATACACACGCGCGTGCCAGCAGTTGGCGGCACAGTGATGACGTTGCGCGTCATGATCTCGGAAATGGGCGTTTCGCGTGAGTTTTTGCCTTGCAGCGCCACTTTGCGGGTGTAATCGCGCTCTGAGAAAATCCCCACCAATTTGCCCTGCTCCAGCACCACCATCGCGCCCACGCCGTGGCTGGCCAGGAGCTTGAGCCCATCAAATACCATCACATCTTGAGCAACGTGGAACACGCTGCTGTCGCGTTTTTTGAGCAGTTCATTCACAGGTTTCATGGCATCTCCTTGGCATTTCTGTATGCGTTAGGGCAAAGTTGTATCCTGCACTGATTTTTGTGACACCGCAAGCGCTGGCAGGTAAAAATACAAAAAATCATCTAACCACTATTCAGATGACCAGCCTGGCAAGCCTCTTGCACAAAACGATAAATCATCGCAAGATGTGTTTTTGAAGGTTTGCCACTTACTATGAATTCAGTTGCCGATGCCGCGCGCCCACATATCCGCTTGACCTCTCACAGCAGCGGTATTGGCTCGCTGCTGATCAACTGGGGCGCGGCCAGCGCGGCGCTGCGCGGCCCGGTGGTGGGCACCACAACGAAGCGCGCGCACCGCAATGTGATTGGCACGCACAGCGGCTCCTACAGCATTTACCGGGCGCTGGCCGTGGCCGCTGGCGCGCTCGATCCGCAGCACAAAGCCGATCTCACCAACACCTCGCCCACCGATTCCATCGGACCGCACCCGAGCTGGACGCAGCCGGGAAAAATCGTCTCCCTCGATCCTTGGGGCGCGGAGATTGGCAAGTATTACAGCGAGCAGCTCGCAGCCGGCCACGACATTCGCCCCACCA
>JAYVJQ010000164.1:0-2871 GCA_043769055.1 Allobrachymonas sp. | reverse complement strand
CTTTCAAGTTTTCAGCCAAGTCGATGCCTCGACCACGCGCCACTATGGCGGCACCGGGCTCGGTTTGGCGATTTGCAAGCGCCTGATTGGCTTGATGGGTGGGCGCATTTGGGTGGAATCCGATGTCGGAGTGGGCAGTAATTTTCAGTTTGAAATTCCGCTGCATGCGGTGCAAACCGGACTAATTTCTTGGAGCAGCTCAGGCGATCAAAAGCTCACTGGCAAGCGCGTGCTGGTCGTGGACGATAACGCCACCAATCGCCGTATTGTGGATTTGCAAACCACGCGCTGGGGCATGCATCCTGTAAGTGTGTCTTCGGGTGAACAGGCGCTGGCATTGCTGGCCAGTGGCGAGTATTTTGATGTGGCTTTACTCGATGTACAGATGCCTGGTATGGACGGCTACGAGCTGGCCAAACGCATCCGCGCCAATTACAGCGCGGCGCAACTGCCGATTTTGGTGCTCACCTCGCAAGGCACTGATGTGGCTCAAAGCACGAATTTAGGTGTGGCACAAACATTGTCCAAGCCTGTGAAGGCGGCGCAATTGATGGCGGCTTTGCTCAAAGCGCTGGATCGCCCCAGCACTGCTGCGCAGCGTCAGGGCACGCTGTCTCAGCCCGCAGCGCTTGCGCCCATGAGATCGCCGGCTGTGCAAAGCAGTGATGCCAAGCCCAAGCTGGCACATGAATATCCGCTGCGCATCTTGTTGGCTGAAGACAACTTGGTCAATCAGCGCGTGGCCCAATTGATTTTGCAAGGTTTAGGCTACCAAATTGAAGTGGCGAACAATGGCCGCATGGCACTGGAGCGCTTGCTAGAAGCCAGCGGCACGTCAAATGCGTTTGATGCCGTGCTCATGGATGTGCAAATGCCCGAGATGGATGGCCTAGAGGCCACGCGCCGCATCCGCAGCGATCTGGCTGCCAGCGTGCAGCCGCAAATCATTGCCATGACGGCCAACGCCATGGAAGGCGACCGCGAGCAGTGTCTAGCGGCTGGCATGGACGATTATTTGAGTAAGCCGATCAAGCCTGCTTCTTTGGCGCAAGCTATCCAAGCGGCGGCGCAGCGGCGCAAAGCGACTGGTTTTCCTAATTTTTTGAATCGGTAAAACACGAGGCAATAAGCAAATAATGGACGATATACAGCCAAGTCTTCCCGATTACCCCTGCTACTTGGGGCGTGGTGCGACAGGCCAGTTCACCACCATCGACAAAGCGCAAATCAGCGTCATGGATCGCGGCTTTATTTTTGGTGATGGCGTGTATGAGGTGTGCACCGTGTACGACGGTAATCCCTTTCGCTTTGCGCAGCATATGGCGCGGCTTGAGCGCTCTTTGCAGGAGCTGCGCATTGCGAACCCACATACGAGGGATCAATGGTTAGATTTGGTGAAGCAACTAATTGCTATTAATACAGTAGCAAACAACACAGATTCTATGCCGGCCAATGGCCATTTCCCATCTAAAAACTGGTTGATTTATCTGCAAATTACACGCGGCGTGGCGCTGCGTGATCATGCGATGCCCAAAAACATCTTGCCCACGGTCTTCATGATGCGCAGCCCTTTGCCTGAGCCCAGTGCACAGGCGCGCTCGCTTGGCGTGGCCTGCATTACGGCCGATGATTTCCGTTGGCATAAAGCGCATATCAAATCCACCAGCTTGCTCGGCGCGGTGCTGTCGCGGCAAATGAGTGTGGATGATGGTGCGGCTGAGACGGTGATGTTTCGTGAAGAGTTTTTATCCGAAGCTTCATCGAGCAATGTGTGGGTGGTCAAAGATGGTCAAGTGCTTGGTGTGCCGAAAGACAACCTCGTTTTAGAAGGCATTCGCTACGGATTGATTGAGGAGATGTGTGCTGCCAAGGGCATCCCGTTTAAGCTGCGCCGCATCTCACGCGAAGAAGTATTGGCGGCAGATGAACTGCTGCTCTCATCGGCCACCAAAGAAGTGCTGCCAATCACGCAGCTTGATGGCAAGGCGGTTGGAAACGGCAAACCCGGCCCCTTCTATGCGCAACTTTATGCTGCCTACCAAGATGCGAAAATAGCGGCGTGAACATGCCCGGCACTCCCTCCCCCGCTCCTTCCGATATTCCGCCCGAGCAATCGCTCATCAAATACCCCAGCGCCTTTCCGATCAAAGTACTCGGCCCCAAGGTAGAAGGTTTTGAAGCGGCTATTGCCCACATCGCCCGCCACTTCGACCCCACGTTCGACGCCAGCACCATTGCCAAGAAAGACAGCTCAGGTGGCAACTATCTGGGCCTGACCATCACCATCACCGCCACCAGCCGCGAGCAACTCGATGAGCTGTACCGCACGCTGTCCACGCATCCGATGGTCAAGTGGGTGATGTGAGCCTTTAGCTCTTTTTCGCCCAAGCGCTGCACCAGCCTTTGCCTGAAACGATTTTGTTGCCAAACACTGCGCAGCTTGCGGAGCTGTCACCCGCTTTACCTTGGAACAGCACACACGCCGAACAGCTTTGGCTGGCGGCGTAATTGGGGTATTTTTTCGTATCGGTTTGCGAGCCATCGACGCGATAACCCAGCGCAAGCGCTTGTGGATCAGCTTCTGATACCAAGGGTTGTGCTTGGGCTTGGCCTGATAAAGGCAGGGCAGCTACTCCAAGTGCAGTGGCTACAGGCACGAACTGAATCACAAAATGACGGCGAGAGGTTTGCATAAGAATGCTTTCGCAAAGAAGCGGCGCTGCTGAACAGCACCAAGAAATAAAAGTGAAGGTGACGCCGAGCACTTCACCAGTGGCAAGCCAATGAAGTGCTGCGATGAGCTTATTGCTGCTTAGCGCCCTCGGTCAATCGTCTGCCCAGCGAAATCACATACGGTGCGGTGCGTGCTGC
>JAYVJQ010000163.1:0-19584 GCA_043769055.1 Allobrachymonas sp. | reverse complement strand
GAAATGATTTCGCTTCGCTTTGATGACAAAATGATTGTTGTCGATTTTCATGCAGCTTTGCTGCGTCATTAAGCAGCAATGCTGCGAGGTCATTTCGTCATCATGTCCCAACTCCACCACATCAAAAACCGCACCAAGCATCTACCTCCTTTAAGAGTCGGCATCGGCGGCCCGGTCGGCTCTGGCAAAACCACGTTGCTGGAAATGCTCTGCAAAGCCATGCGCGACAAGTACGATCTCGTGGCGATCACGAATGATATTTACACTAAGGAGGATCAGCGTATCCTCACCGTGAGCGGCGCGCTCCCAGCCGAGCGCATCATGGGCGTGGAGACGGGTGGCTGCCCGCACACTGCCATCCGCGAAGATGCTTCGATCAATTTGGAAGCGATTGATCGCATGCTGGAGCAATTTCCCAATGCGGATATTGTTTTTATTGAAAGCGGTGGCGACAATTTGGCCGCCACCTTCAGCCCCGAACTTTCCGACCTAACAATCTATGTGATCGACGTAGCAGCAGGCGAGAAAATCCCGCGCAAAGGCGGCCCGGGTATCACCAAAAGCGATCTGTTTGTGATCAACAAAACCGATCTCGCGCCGCACGTAGGTGCGAATCTTGATGTGATGGAAGCTGATACCAAGCGCATGCGCCCCAGCGCCAATCGCCCGTATGTGATGACCAATCTCAAAACTCTCTCGGGTGTGGATCAGGTGGTGAGCTATATCGAAACCAAAGGAATGCTACTGAATTAATAGTGAACTATGTAGATTTTGATTCGGCTACATGAGCTTTTGAGGTTCAATATCAACCGAGCCTTGCGCGCTAGAGAGCGTTAGCGCTCCTTCTTGGATCGTGGCCTGCAAATTCATGCTCCGCTCGGCCAAAGCCTCCAAAGCTTTCGAGGCTTCGCTGGGCACTTGATACACGCTTAGATTTTTAGGGCGAGTGAGCTTCGTCTCAATCCCCCTCCACCATACAGGGGCCGCATGGTTGAAGGCATACACATGTACTTCATCGGCCTTGCCGCAGGCTTTGATGATCGGCTTGTCTTCTGGTTGCCCCACTTCTACCCAGATGCGAATGCGATCCGTGAAATCCTTGAGCCAAACATCGGGTGCATCGGGGTCAGACATGCCCGCACCAAAAGCCAGCACACCATCGCCATTGCATATGCTATGCAGCTTATGCGCTTGCAATGCAAACGCCACAAGGCGAATCATCATACGCTCATCGGTCTCACTGGGATGCCGCGCCAGCGTCAACGCGTGATCCGCGTAATACCCATGGTCAATATCGGCAATCTGGATATTGGCTTTGTAGATGGTGGATTTGATGGCCATAATGACGCTTTAAAAATTCAAGTGCAGGATGGGTTTTCCAGCTTCTGCTGCTTTGAGTTCAGCAGAGCCTTGCATCCAACGAATACAGTCAATCGGTTGATCGCCCACATGCGCGTTGACATTCGGCTCAGGAAAATTTGCCAAACTGAGGCGCAGCTTGAGTTTCAGATCTTTAGGCAGGCTTTTGTTAGGCTGCAAGCTGCGAACCAGCACGGCAGTGGCGATATTGATTGCCATGTTGGGCGTAATGACGCGCTCTAGCAGCATGGCGCAAGCATTGCTTTGCACGACAGCAACAGTATCTACGCCACGTTTATGGGGACGCAGCAGCCCCGCTAAAGTTTGCATCGCTTGCCCAGCAGTCGCCGTGCCATGCGCCTCAGAAATTTCACGGTAATTTCTCAGCTCCATCATCATGACCATGAATTGATGTTGGTTCATCGTCGCACGCGCCAAGCTGCCGCGTAAGTTGAACTCGAGAACACCCAAGGTGGACAGGCCAGTCAGCGCATCGATGCGATCAATATTGCCAGCGTGCACGCGATGCTCTCGTTGCTGCTGGGATTGGCGAATCAGTGCATACAGCAAAATTGGCGTTTGTAACGCAAGCCCTGCAATCGCTGCAAATTGCCCCACCTCATAACCCGCAGGCTGCACACCCGAATTACGCATCACCACAAACAAACTGGCCACCACCATGGGCAGCATGCCCAAGCTGATCCACTGTGTATGGCGCGTACCTCGGCGCAAGGCCAGCACGACAATCAAGATCAACACGGCACCAAACGCCAAACCAGACAATTGGGCTAACGCAAAGCTGCGCGCGCTGGGCCACACAGCCTCTACAACGCCGATAGCGGCGGCAATTGCAGCAAAGCTCAATAAGAAACCCTCCAATCGCGGTAAATATTCGTCGCGGCGCACCACGGCATGCATAAACCAAACGCCGGAGGCGATACCCATCAGAGGTAAGAGCCGCCCGATCCACGCATTGAACTCAGGCGACTCGGGCCAGAGCAGCAAACTATTGAGCCCCATGCGCGACATCACGGTCAGCGATGCAAACAAAAAATATAAGCCAAATCGCGCCAACAGCGCATCGCGCCAAGCCCAAGCCAGAGAACCCGCCAGCACCACCACCAGCAAGCCGATGCCCATGCACACACCGAAAAACAACTCTTCAAACAATCTGTACTTGTCAACATATGCGTTCGATTGCAAAGACGCGCGCACAGGATAGGCCACGCGCGCATGCTCGACGCTGATGTAGTAGGTTTGCGTGCCTTGGAGCAAGGGCAATTGTATGCGCGGCGTACGCGAGGCGTGACTCCATTGGGAGTGAGGCAGCATATCTCCAGCGCGTTTAACAATCCATTGACCTTGGGAATTTTGAATATTCAAGCTGACTTTGTCCAACCAAGGTTGATGCAAGTCCAACCACCAAGCTTGGCTGGCTTGTGAGCCATCCACCGTCAACCGAAGCCACAATATTTTCTTATCGATATCGACAATCAGGCCACCTGCATAAGGCAGCCATGCAACGGTGGTGCTAGCAATTTGCGCTGCGGTGGTTTGCCCGGTTGGATCGACCCAGTAATCAGCTTGCCGATCCAAGCTGATGAAAGACTGCTTGTCAGTCACAACAATCGGCGCACTAACTGGCTGCGCTTGAGCCAAACACAAGCCCGATGCCCACGCTAAGCAGCTCAAGGCTACACGCAGCCAAGCCATGCAAAGCAGAGGCTTGCAAACAATGCCAGCCCTGTGTAGACCGAACAGCATAAATAGATGGGTAAACAAGGGTGAAAATACACATTTGTGTGAATAGCACCTGGCGGAAGCGGTGAGATTCGAACTCACGGAAGACTTACATCTTCGGCGGTTTTCAAGACCGCTGGATTAAACCACTCTCCCACGCTTCCAATTTTCATGAATGATACTAACATTCAGCTCGTATTTTAAATCATTGTGGCGCTGCGTCTGAGCCAGTCAGTAAGCTTTGCACTCTAGCTCTGAGTAGCTCGGGCTGCACATCTTGCGCCGCGACGGGTGCGCCCACATTCAAGCCTACGCGATTGAGCAAGCCGCGCCGAAAGGGGCGCACCATCGCGCCATTTTTTTCAATGCGGCTAAAGAATGATCCCCACAGGTTAGTCAGCGCCATCGGAATGACGGCAGGCTCCACGCCATGCGTTTTAGCCTCGGCCAAAATCTTCATGATGCCGCCTTTGAACTCTTGCAGCGTGCCATCGCGGGTGATGCCGCCCTCAGGGAAGATGGCCAGCAAATCGCCTTCACGCAGCACCTTGCCTGCGGCAGCAAACGAGGCTTCATACAGCGCAGGGTCTTCATTCTTGAGAGCAATTGGGATGGCTTTGGCGAGTTTGAAGAACCAGCCAATCACAGGTAATTTGAAAATTCGGTGATCCATGACGAAGACGATGGGGCGCGGGCTGGCTGCCATGAGCAGCACGGCATCGACAAAGCTCACATGATTGCAAGTCAGAATCGCTGCGCCCGTGGTGGGAATGTGCTGATCACCTGCGACTTTGAAGCGATAAATGCAACGCGATGCCACCCAAGCCACAAAGCGCAAAAAATATTCGGGCACGAGCAAGAAGATGTAAATTGCCACCACCGCATTGGCCAGCGCGGTGAAGAGAAACACCTGCGGAATCGTGAACTTTGCACCTAAGAGCGCACCCACGATCACGCTGCTGGCAATCATGAACAGGGCATTCAAAATATTATTTGCTGCGATGATGCGGGCGCGGTGCGTGGGCACGCTGCGCAACTGGATCAGCGCATACATCGGCACGCTATACAGCCCTGCAAACAAGCTCAGTAAAAACAAATCAACCATGATGCGCCAATGTGCAGGCTCGGCGATGAACTGCGCCACGGTGAGCAAATTGCCTGGAGGCAGCGAGCGAGAAGCAAAATACAAATCCAGCGCAAACACGCTCATACCAATTGCGCCCAGCGGCACCAAGCCAATTTCCACATGCCTGCGCGAGAGCACCTCGCACAGCAGCGAGCCAGTGGCAATGCCGATGGAAAACACCACGAGCAGGAGCGAGGCCACATTCGAGTTGCCATGCAGCACCTCTTTGGCAAAGCTGGGAAATTGGCTTAAAAACACCGCGCCAAAAAACCACATCCAACTGATGCCCAAGAGCGAGCGAAACACCACCACATTGCCATGCGCGAGCTTCAAATTCTTCCACGTCTCAGTGAAAGGATTCCAGTTGATCACGAGCGTTGGGTCGGTTGCAGGCGCAGGGGGGATGAACTGCGCCACCACGCGCCCGATGACGGCTAAAGCGATGCAAGCCACAGCCACATAGCCCGGGCCCACGCTGGGAATCGCCACCAGCACGCCGCCCACGATATTGCCCGCAAGAATGGCCACGAATGTGCCCATCTCCACCATGCCATTGCCACCCGTGAGCTCGCGCTCATTCAACACCTGCGGCATGTAGGCAAACTTCACCGGGCCAAACAGCGTGGAATGCAAGCCCATCAAAAACGTGCAACCCAGCAGCACCGGCACATTGGCTTGGAAGAAGCCATAAGCCGCAATGGCCATGATGGCAATTTCTAAATTCTTCACAAAGCGAATGATCTTGGTTTTTTCATACTTATCCGTGAGTTGCCCGCTAGTGGCGGAGAACAGTAAAAACGGCAAGATAAACAGCGCCCCAATCACCAGCCCCGCCATGGCAGGCTGCATCCAACTGATCGACAGCTGATACGTGACCATCACGGTGAAGGCGAATTTAAAGATGTTGTCGTTCGCAGCGCCTGAGAATTGCGTCCAGAAGAAAGGGGCAAAGCGGCGCTGACCGAGAAGTGCGAATTGGTTGGGATGCTCGTTATTGTGATCGGTGTTGCTCAAGGCAAGCTCCTCGTTGTGATGTTTGTGGCTCATTATGACTTCTTCAGGCTTGAGATCACGGGCCACGCAGCCATGCAGGCGGCAATGTGTTTCAGGCTATGGCCGGAAATCGTCTCGTGCGTGAGTTGGAACACTGCTTCATCTTGCGCTTCCAAGAGCTTAGCCAGCGCATACCAGCCGATCAGCACGAAGAGCTTGAGCGGCAGCTCAGCGCGCTTAGGCAAAAAGCTAAGCCACAGAATCAGCGCGATGCCACCAAACTGCACAATCGCCCACGGGAATACGTTGTGCAGCGAGTAAGCGGCCACAGCTGCCAAGGGCGCGAGCAGTAGGAGCACGGGCGTGGCGCGGCGGCTGGCTTCATCGCCAAGGCGGCTGCCTGCTGCCAGTGAAATCACGCCTGCAAAAGCAATCGCCATGCCCAAGCGATCAATCATCAGCGTGAAATCTGTGGGTGCCCAGTGGTAGTAGCTCGATCCGATGCAGGTGAGGATGAGGCCGGTGAAGAACACCTGCGCGGCGCGATGCATGGCAGGTGGCAGGCTGCTGCTGCGCTGAGCGATCAAACCCCACGCGCCTGCGAAGAGAAACGGCAGATTGGACAGCACATCCAAGCAATTGGGAATACCAAAGAAGCTACGCGCATCAATGAAAGCATGCCCATGCGCATGCACATGGCTGTGGCCACTGGTAGGTATATTTGGAAGCCATTGCGTGAGCATGGGGAAGAACACCACCAAGGCCAAAGCAGCCAAGCTCATGGTGATGAGCGCTGTGTGAAAGCGCTGAAAGTGTGCGGTTGTAGGGCTCATGTGAATACTCGAAAAGTTAAACATGAGCGAATCATCTGGCGCAATCGCGCATCTTCGATAAAAAAATGTTGCAGCGCTATCGGCTTGGTCTTTGGGTATCAAGATTTGATACCGAATACCGAACAGCCGGACGCAGAAGACGCAAAAGTTACGCAGAAGGAATACCAAAAAAGACAAAATGCAGATACAGATTCCGTTGCCTCAACTACCGCAGTGCCTCACACAGTTTTTGTATTTATTTTTTGTATTTTTTCTGCGTCTTCTGCGTAACTTCTGCGTCTTCTGCGTCTTCTGCGTCCGGTATTTGTCTGTTTGACTTCAAATATCCGCAGTGAAAACAGTCAACACCCCGGTATACCCATACAGATGCTGATGCGCAATTTCACCGCCTGCGAAGAAGCCCACGAGTGGCACATCGCCCAGTGCATGCGCAATAATTTTCATCTCGGCGCTCTCGCCGCCAAAATGCGGGCCTCCGCGCCCTGCGCAGCTTACATACACTGCTCCCACGATATTTTTAGAAGAAAAATGCTCAGTAGCCGGCATAGAATCTGCGCGGAGTGCTATTGAATTCATAGTATCGAGGGTTTCAACCGTTTCCAGCTCCTCCCGAATCTCCGCACAAATCCGCATCAAATCGCGCCGCGCAGCTTCTTTATTGCGCTCACAGAAAGTCAACTCACTGCCTTCAGGCGCGTAATCGGCCACCGCAATGCCGCGCCGCAGCGGATCCAGCCCCACCAAATGCCGCACGCGCGTATCCGCTCCAAATCTGCCTTGACTGCGCGCGAGGGACGCAGCATCGCCATCACTCTGCGTGAGCCCTACAAAAGTTTGCCGCAGGCTCTGCACCGCGCGCTGCGGATCATCAAGGCTCACGCCCAACTCATCAAGCAGCACATCCAGCGCCGCATCGCCACCCAGCTCCAGCACCACATGCCGATCGCTCTTGGTGATGCGGTGCGGCTTGGCAGCCTTGCCCTCTGAGGCATGCCCTTGCGGCAAGCGAATCGGCTGGCAGCCCTGCGTAACCCGCGAGACGAGAGCCACGCTCTCGCCAAACGCCACGCCACTCATACCGCCAGTAAACACCGCCTCATGCGAACTGCCCGCATGCAGAGCAATCTGCGGCACGGCGCTGCGGCTGGCGGCCAAGCCGCCAAAGAGATAGCCAGAGGCAGTGCGCCCCGCAAGCTCAGATAAAAGCTCAGCCAAATCCGGCGTCTGCCCATCGGCATGCACCAAGGCGCTGTGCGGCTTAAACGCTGCGCTGCTGGCCAGTGGCGCAACACCGCTGAACACACGATACTGCTCGCGCGGCAGATCACAGAGCATCACGGCCAGCGCGGGCTCATCGAAATACTCCACGCCGCTACTGGCAATGCCCACGCCCACTGTGCCCGCCCAATCGCTCACCTGCGGCAGCTCTTGGCGCAGATGTGCGAGCAATTCTTGCGCGTCGTTGGCGTAGTGATCGGTGAAATACGCAATCGCCAGCGGTGGCTTGGCGGCATGCGCGGGCAGCGCTATTTGCGCGCGAAGCTGCGCTACAACTAAGCCCGCTGCCATGCGCCACTGCGGATGCGTGGCATGCGCAACGCAGAATTTCTTCATACGCTCTTATCTGCGCTTAGCAGCCTTTTTGGCAGTTGTTTTAGAAGCTTTTGAGCCGGTAGCCGGCGTATATCTTGCGCGAGCAGCTATGCTTTTGCTAGCATTCTGCGCGGTATTCGATGCGGCTTTCGCAGCAGATTTGGCGGTGCTCATCGCAGTGTTGACAGCGCTTTGCGTCATGGCTTTGGCCATATTTTTCGTCGTGTCCATCGCGGTTTTTTTGCCCGCATCTTTCATTGCCTCAGCTGCGATTTGACCGAACTGCTGGGTGAGCGAGCCCCACCATTGCATCGGGTCAACCAAGCCGCCTTTTGCTGCAGCATTAGCAGGAGCTGACTTCTTCGCAGCCGGTGATTTTTTTGCAGCAGGCTTGCCCAAAGCCGTGTTCACCGCGCCGGCCATCGTCTCAGTGGCTTTGAGTTTGAAGGCATTGGCCACATCGCCCATGTTGAAATTCATGCCCTTCAGTGTGGCCAGTGTCATCTTCTGCACTTCCAGCGCCGTGATGGTGGCTTGCAGGGCTTTGGCATTTTGATCGAGCCAGAACTGCACAGTTTTCAGCTCTTGAATGCGCTTATCCAGCTCCTCGACATTCAGCGTAGGTGCCACCCAATTAGCAGGGTTGGGCATCTGCGGAATATTAGGCAGCCCGCTGGCAGCGCCTTTCATGGCTTGCGTGGCCAAACCTTGCAAAAAATCAAAGCCAGGCACGAGTTTGCCAAATGTGTTGCTCATAGGGTTGCTGCTTTCACTCATGGTGGCGGTCTCCAAATATGTGAGACCAAGCTTAGCACGATGGCTCGCGCCTGACCAGTCGGAAAACAAGCATGGCCTGTGAGGTCAATCGCACAAATTTATAATAGAAATTGTCAGACGATTTTTATGATGACTGGAGACAACTATGCATTCATTCTTCACGCACGCCTTCAAGCGCAGGAGCTTGCTGCTCGCAAGCGCCGCTGTGCTGGCTCAGCCGATGGCTTGGGCGCAAGCCGTGCCTTTGAAAATCATCGTGGGCTTTCCACCCGGAGGCGGCGCTGATATTTTTGCGCGCCATGTGGCAGATAAGCTCAAAGATGTACTCAATCGCCCGGTGATTGTGGACAACAAACCGGGAGCGGGTGGCATGATTGCCGCGCAGCAATTCAAAACCATGGCGGGTGATGCGAATACCATCTTGATGGGCAACGACCATCAGTTTTCTATGGTGCCGCTCACCATGAAATCGCCGGGCTATACCGCCAAAGATTTTGTGCCGATTGCGGGCTTGGCCAGCTACCGCTTGGCGCTCACGGTGAATGCCAATTCGCCAGCTACCGATGTGGCCAGCTACATCGCTCGCGCCAAAGCAGATGCTGCGCAAGCTAACTATGGCGTGCCAGCGCCGGGCAGCCTACCGCAATTCATTGGCTTCTCGCTGGGTCAAGCCAGCGGCGCGGCGATGAATGTGGTGCCTTATCGCGGTGGCGCGCCGCTCAACACCGATTTGCTCGGCGGCCAAATTCCAGCAAGCGTGGATGCGCTGGGCAATGTGTTGCCCATGCACAAGGAGAAAAAGCTGCGTATCTTGGCCGTGAGCGGCACAGCACGCTCAGCACTTGCGCCTGATGTTCCTACCTTCGCTGAGAGCGGCTACCGTGGCTTGGAAAGCTCAGGTTGGGTGGCCGCCTATGCTGCACCCGGCGTAAGCGATGCTGTAGCCCATGCCATGGGTGAAGCCCTCGCCAAAGTGATGGCCGATGCAACTGTACGCGAGAAGCTTTTGCAAATGGGCTTTGAGCCGCGCTTTAGCAATGCCAAAGAATTGACCGATACCGTGGCGCGCGACACGGCGAGCTGGGAAGCGATGGTCAAACGCTCGGGCTTCGCACTGCAATGATCTTTGCCACCGCAGCGCAAGCCGCGCACGATAAATTTCGGGTGGATAGCCACGGTGCAGGCGCGTGGATTCACCCCTACTTTGGCACAGGTGCAAAAGCTATTGAGAAGAGCATGCCCGAGACGGGCGCGCCACTTCCTATGCTTTACCTCGTAGAGCAAGATGCGAACACCACTATTCCCACGCACTTTCATCAAGTGTCGCAATTTCAAGTGGCGGTGGCAGGCGCAGGCAGGCTAGGCGATCACGATCTCACGCCTGTGACGGTGCATTACACCAATGCCTTCACAGGCTATGGCCCCCTGCAAGCCAGCAGCGAAGGCATGAGCTATTTCACGGTGCGCAATGCATTCGATCCCGGTTTGCGCCCTTTGCCCGAGGCCAAGCCAGAGCTGATAGCTGCACGGCAAACACCACAAGGCGCGCAGCCTGTGAATGTGGTGGTCAAGCCCATCGAGTTAGCCGCCACGATCACGCATGCCGCGCTGCACAGCCTGCTGGCGCACGACAATGGCGCAGCCGCCTTGATGCATTCTTTGATGCCGCATCAGAAGCTAGAGATCAAGCCCCTCGCCCAAGACCGCGCATGGCTGCTGATACAGGGGCAAGCTCAGTTCAGTGGATCAAGCTTGCAATCGATGGATGGCGTTTTTTTAGGCCACAGCGAGCGCTGCGAATTGCATGCAGGAGATGCGGGCTTGCATCTGCTGGAGCTACGCTTTCCAGCTTGAACTCACTGCACAAAATCTGGCAGTTCAAACACATACAGTTCCGTAGTAGTACTGGCCTGCACCCGCACACTTTCACCGCGCAGCACTTCTGCGCTGCACCAGCGGTCATAGGCATTTCCCGCCCAGCTCCCTTGACCTGAATTGCAAAAAAGCAATTGCGCATGCTCGGCATCACCCAGCGCAATTTGCGCGCCCGCATTGAGCTTGATCTGCGCCAATTGCAAGCCATATTCATTGAAGGTGCCCAAATGCTTGCGCTGCACGCCTGCGTCAAGATCGCGCCAAGTAAAGCGGCCGGGCTCTAGCAGCACGGGCGCAAGGTATTGCGGCTTGGGGTAAGTAATCGAGCGGCCATGCACATGCTCCCACACGGCCTCGTAGCTATCTTGGTTGTGCTTTTTGCCTTGCGCATCATGCCAAGTGAAGATGCCATCTTCAAAGTTGCCGCGCGCGCTTAAGTGCTCCACACCAGCCCGCAATTGCGCACGGCTCATAAAGCCTTGATGCGAGGGGCCCCCGATTTGTAGCAGCAGCGTGACGCTCGGGCCATCGCCTTTCTGGGTGTAATACGTGCCTTCGCAAAAATAGCCCACTGAGCCCGGCCCTTGCACCAAGCCCGGGCCAAAGCCAAAGCTGCCTTCGAGCATGATGCGCACTTGCTCAAAATTGTGGCGGTGCTGAGGTGCGTGGTAGCTGTCTTCGATATGCACCATTTGCAGGCCGTAGTTGCCCGGGCTGCCGGGTGTGCCCGTCATCAAATCACGAAAGCCAATGTTGCCGCCACGAAAGCCCCTGCGCACAGGGGTGACCAAGGGGCATTGCTCTAGTGTATGGGTGCGCATGGTGATGCCTCAGAGGGATGCGCCCGAGGCACGCACGATGGGCTCCCAGCGACGAATTTCTGCTTCAATGAAGCGCCCAAAGCTCTCCGGCGATTGCACGGCGGGCATGCTGAGGCTGGCGGCCTCCACGCGCTGGCGTGTGCTGGCATCTTGCATGGCTGCGGCAAAAGCTGCATGCAACTTGGCCACCACCGGCGCTGGCGTGCCAGCGGGTGCAAACAGGCCATACCAACCATCGATGTTGAAATCACGCATGCCCACCTCGCTCATGGCGGGCACATCGGGCAAAAAGCGTGAGCGCTGCGGCGTGGTTTGCGCTAAGGCTTTCAAGCGCCCATCTTTGACCAAGGCCGTGGCGGCTGCCGGCGAAGTAATCGTCATCTGAATTTGCCCGCCTACCAAATCACGGATGGCTTCTGATGCGCCTTTGTAGGGCACATGCGTCATCATCAAGCCCGCGCGTTGGTTGAAGAATGCGCCAGCAATATGGCCGGGAGAGCCGAGGCCGCTGGAGGCGTAGCTCACCTTATCGCCTTCGCGCTTGGCATACGCAATGAATTCTTGCAGCGTGTTCACCGGCAAGCCAGCTGGCACCACAATGATTTGCCCGCCACCATCCGTGACTTGCATGATCGGCGCGAAGCTCTTGATCGGGTCATAGGGCAGCTTGGCAAACAAGGCGGGATTGACGGCATGGCTGAAGCTGCCACCCAGCAAAATCGTGTAGCCATCGGGCGCAGATTTGGCCACGGCTTCGCTGGCAATATTGGTGGCTGCACCCGGGCGATTCTCCACCACCACCTGCTGCCCCAATACGCGCGAAGCCTCCACGATCAGCGCGCGCGCCAGCGCATCGCCAGAGCCACCCGCTGGAAAGCCGCAAATCATGCGCACGGCTTTGCTCGGAAAATCGCCGCTTTGCGCGAGCGCTGAGCGCAGTGGCAAGGCAGTGCTCAAGCCCGCAGCAATGGCGGTGATTGCTTGGCGGCGTTGGATCGTAGATGTTTGCATGATGATGGCCTGACGAAAGCTTAAAAATTGTCTGACAATATTAACATGCTCTGCCCAATGTCAAAATCTGGTTTTTACTGATGTACCTCATGCCAACCACGACAACAACCTCCACACCAAAAACAGTGATTGCCCGATTGGTGCAAGCCATCACCCAAGCAATAGCGCGCGGCGAGCTGCTGCCCGGCCAGCGCCTCGTGGAAGCTGATTTGCAGCAGCAATTTGAAGTGGGGCGCAGCTCAGTGCGCGAGGCTTTGCAATTGCTGCATTCCAGCGGCTTGGTGATGATGGAGGTGAATAAAGGCGCTGCAGTGCGCAAGCTTGATGCGCGTGAGCTGCAAGATTTGTTTGCGATTCGTGAGCAGCTCGAAGGCCTAGCCGCTCGCTTGGCTGCGCAGCAGATGCGATTAGCCAAGGCAGCGCAGCGCAAGCAGCTCAGCGCCTTGTTGCTGCGCATGGAAAAAGTGGCCAAGCTGGATGATGCGCAAGCCTATAACCTGCTCAACCGTGAGTTCCACGAGTTGCTGCTCACGCTCTCAGGCAATGCGCAATTGCAGCGCTTGGTGGCGCAGCTCAATTTGCCGATTCTGGTGCACCAATTTCGCGGCTTTATGCAACCTGCCAATAAAGTAGCCTCGCACGCCGAGCACGCGCGCATTGCGCAAGCGGTGCTCGCAGGCGAGGCTGATGCCGCTCAGCGGCTGATGCAAAAGCATGTGCGCTCAGGCTTGCGCTTGGTGCAGCAGTGGGCTGCGCAGGACGAGTAAGTTTTTACTTATTGGCTGGCACAAAATCCGCGCGCGCAATCGCCGCCGCCTGCGGCTTGCTCGTCAGCTTGTAGGCGCTGGTGACGAGATCGATGTTGTTTTGCACGCGCTTCATGTCGATGAAGCCTAGTCCAGTTTCTTGCACGGTGGGCGTGTTCACAAAGGTGTCAAAAGCCAATCGCGCGCGCCGCCATTCAAATTGCTCATCCGCATTGGCATCCATCTCTTTGACGGTTTTGATCGCCTCGCGTGTGTTGGCCAAAGTGGCTTTGAGCGCGGCGTGATAAGCCTTCACGAAGCCTGCAACAGCCTTGGGGTTATCGGCCAAGAATTTTGGATTCACAAGGATGGCATTGCCATACACACGCAGGCCAAACTCATGGTACGGGAACACCGCATAGGCTGAGCCTGACATGCCCTGCTTTTCAATGTTGAGCATCGTGGTGAAGAAGAAGCCGGTGATGGCATCTAGCTCGCCTTTGGCAAACATTTCTTCACGCTTGGCAGCGTCCACGTTTTCCCATTTCACCTCACCAGTTTGCGCGAGTGTAGAGAACGCAGGCCAGAGCTTGCGGCCCCCATCAAAAGGCGGCGCGCCCAGCTTCTTGCCAGTGAGCTGCTGCGGGCGATCCGCGCCAGAGGCTTTGCGGATGAACAGGCTAGACGGTGTGCGCTCATAAACCATGTACACCGCCACAGGAGGCGCTACGCCGGGGTTTTTGGCAGCATGCTCAATCAGCGAGCTGAAATCGCCAAAACCCATATCAAACTCGCCACTGGCGACCTTGGCCACAGTAGCAGCCGAGCCTGTCCCGGGCGTGAGCGCGACGCTGAGCTTTTCTCCTGCGAAGTAGCTTTTATTGGCCAGCAACAAGGGGGCTGAGGGGCCTTCCCAGCGCCAGTCGTTTAAGAATTTGATATTGGTTTGCGCAAATGCGGCACTGCTGAGCGCGCAAGTAGCGCTCAAGATGGCTGCGAATTGAATGAATTGACGACGCATGCTAGTTCTCCCTGAATGCACTGAAGGTGTGCATTTTGAGGCCAAAGCGTGTCATTCCCAAACGAGCTGTGCTCCAACTGGTATTTAGTCACTGAAATGTTGTAAGCGCGCCAGCCGTGAATGTAGGTTCAAAACTTCGGCGCACGCCGCTGGCGCAAGCTCTCTACACCCTCTTTCACGTCCGGCCCCGCAAAACCCATGAATTCCAGCGCCAGAGACGCATCAAACGCTGGACCGGCTTGGCGCAGCCAATTGTTGAGCGCGTATTTGGTCCAGCGGATCGCGGTTTGGCTGCCAGCAGCGAGTTTGTCGGCCACTTCATAGGCGCGTGGCAAAAGCTGATCGTCGGGGACGCAGAGCGACACGAGGCCGATGCGCTCAGCCTCTGCACCGCTCACCGCTTCGCACAGCAGCAGGTAATACTTGGCCTTGGCCATGCCGCAGAGCAGCGGCCAGATGATGGCAGCATGGTCGCCAGCGGCCACGCCAAGGCGCGTGTGGCCATCGACGATTTTTGCCGTCTCTGATGCAATCGAAATATCGGCCAGCAGCCCGGCCACCAAGCCTGCTCCCACTGCCGGGCCATGCATGGCGCTCACAATCGGTTTGTCGCAATTGATCACGTTGTAAACCAAATCGCGCGCTTCTTTCCACACACGGCTGCGCACTTCAAAATCCTGCGTCATATCCTGCACCAGAGCCAAATCGCCACCACCTGAGAAGCCCGCGCCCTCGCCGCGCAACACGGCAACTTTCACGCTGTCATCACGACTCACATCGCGCCAAATCTCGGTCAACTCGCTGTGCCCTGCGTGGCCTGCCGTGGGCAGCTTGCCGTTCAAGGCTTTCATCTGAATATCGAGCACGCAGCCGCCTTCGCCACGGTGGGTAATGTTCAGGGTTTGGTAATCAGCGTAATTCACAGTTTTCATGGTGTTTTGGCTTGGTAGCGGGCATAAAATAAGGAAAGTTTGCTATGTTTTTAGGAGTTGTTGTGAATTAGCGCGACGCAGTCGGTACAGTGATGCGCAGCTCCTTGCCTTGTTGCTCCAGCTTCAAGCGCCCCAACACATCCATGCCCAACAGGCCCACGCGCTCCATCTGCGGCATCACGGCAATGCGCTGGCGCTCAAAGCGCAGGCCGCCTTCAAGCGTGATCGTCGTCTGCGCAATGCCTGCTCGCACGGTGCCATTGGCGGTGTTGAACTGCGCGCTACTTTGCTCAGTTAAGCCCAGCTCATCGGCCAAACTTTTGGAGATAGACGTTTGCGTTGCTCCCGTGTCAACCAAAAACTCCACCTCTTTGCCATTGATCTGACCTTGCCAGAAATAATGCCCGCTGCGATCACGCGGCAGCACGATCTGCGTTTGACCAGCGCCGTCAGTGATGAAACGCGGCTTGCGCTGCTCAGCTTGCCACCACTGCATGCCTAAAAACAGCACCACGATGATCAGCCCATACACCGTCAATATCTTCAGCGTGCGGGGTAGCTCTTGCATGTTCAGAGGCTGTTTTTAAAGCAAAAATGGCAAGTAGCCGGCATAGAATATGCGCAGATTGCTATTAATTTCATAGTATTTGCACAGGCTGTACTCAATGCCTGAAATGTCGCACACCGCTGAGCACCATCACCACGCCACGCTCATTGGCCGCATCAATCACCTCTTGATCACGCATACTGCCGCCGGGTTGAATCACGCAAGTGGCTCCCGCGTCCACCACCACGTCCAAGCCATCGCGGAAAGGAAAGAATGCATCAGATGCCACTGCCGTGCCTTGCAAACTAAGCTTGGCATGCCCCGCTTTGATGCTGGCAATGCGCGCAGAATCCAAGCGGCTCATCTGCCCTGCGCCCACGCCCATGGTCATGCCATCTTTGCAAAACACGATGGCGTTGCTTTTGACAAACTTCGCCACTTTCCAAGCAAAGAGCAAATCTTGCAGTTGCTGCGCTGAGGGTTGCAGTTTGCTCACTACTTTGAGATCGCTCAGTTGCAACTCATGGTTGTCTGCGGTTTGCATCAGCAGGCCAGAGCCAATGCGCTTGATGTCGATTGCGTTTTGGCCTTTGCTCCAAGCGGTGCTACCGCCTTGCGGTAATGCGATTTGCAGCACGCGCACATTCGCTTTGGCTTTAAAAATCGCCAGCGCCTCAGGTGTGAAGCTCGGCGCAATCAGCACTTCCACAAACTGTTTGGCAATTTGCTCTGCCGCTGCGCCATCCAAGGCGCAGTTCAGCGCAATGATGCCGCCAAAGGCTGAGGTGGGATCGGTTTGAAACGCTTTGCTGTAAGCCTGCAATGCATTCGCGCCAACGGCTACGCCGCAAGGATTGGCGTGCTTCACGATCACGCATGCAGGTTCGGTAAAGCTCTTCACACATTCCCAAGCCGCATCAGCATCGGCAATGTTGTTGTAGGAAAGTTCTTTGCCTTGCAGCTGAGTCGCTGTAACCAGCGAGCCAGGCGCGGGATGCAAATCGCGGTAAAACGCGGCGGCTTGATGCGGATTCTCGCCATAACGCAGATCTTGTAATTTAACAAATCTGCCATTGGTTTGAGAAGGAAATTGACTTCTAGCTGGCGTAGAACCTGCGTTGAGTGCTTCTGAATCGATAGCAGAGAGGTAATCGCTGATCGCGCCATCGTAATTGCTGATGCGGTTGAATGCAGCCACCGAGAGCGCGAATTTCGTCTTCAGAGAAATGCTGCCCGCCTTCAACTCAGCAAGCACGCCCGCATACTGCGAAGCATCGGTGAGCACCGCCACATCGTTCCAATTCTTCGCCGCGCTGCGCACCATCGCTGGGCCGCCGATGTCGATATTCTCAATCGCATCTTCCAACGTGCAGCCGGGCTTGGCCACCGTAGCTTCAAAAGGATAGAGATTCACAATCAGCAGATCAATCGGCTCAATCTTGTGTTCACTCAAAGCCGCCATATGCGCAGGCACATCGCGCCGCGCGAGCAAGCCGCCATGCACTTTGGGATGCAGCGTTTTCACGCGGCCATCAAGCATCTCGGGAAAGCCCGTAACTTGCGCAATCTCAGCCACTGGCAGGCCGTTGTCCGCCAAAAGTTTGGCTGTGCCGCCGGTAGAAATCAATTGCACACCCAGCGCATGCAACTCACGCGCCAGTTCAAGCACGCCGGTTTTGTCGGACACAGAAATCAATGCACGCATGGTGCCTCCCTTTTATTTTGAATGGATGTTTGAAATGCGTTCAGAGCATCGCATGCTCTGTGAGCTTTTTGCGCAAGGTATTGCGATTCAGGCCCAGCCACTCAGCCGCTTTGGATTGGTTGCCCGCCGCGTGGCGCATCACCACCTCCAGCACGGGCTTCTCGTAAATCGCCAGCATCATGGCATACAGCTCATGCGGCTCTTCGCGGCCCAGATCCTTGAAATACGCTTCTAAGCTGCTGCGCACGCAATCTTCAATATTGTTTTTACTCATACTTCACTCAATACATCTTCCTATGTCACAGTTTGGTCATTGCGTTTCCACATCATTTCTAGACTAGGCGCAGCGACGACGACAGTGCTTTAGCACGGCTAGGAGCTGCAACGACGTATAGAGATGATTTGGAAACGCAATCAGGCAGGCGATCCATCTGTGTGGCTAATTCATCCAAATAATCTGCCACAGCTTGGTGTTGCTGCTGCGCATCCTCAATCTCATTCATGCGCTGGCGAAAATCCTCACCGCCCGGCAGCGCGCGCACATACCAGCCTATATGCTTGCGCGCACTGCGCACACCCGTGAACTCGCCATACAGTGCGTAATGTTCCAGCAAATGCGCCAGCAGCGCGCGGCGTAGCTCGGCAAGTAGCGGCGGGGCAAGTTGTTGCCCCGTTTGCAAATAATGCGTGATTTCTCTGAAAATCCACGGCCTGCCCTGTGCCGCGCGGCCCACCATCACGGCATCAGCGCCTGTGTAGGTCAGTACATACTTCGCCTTCTCAGGTGAATCCACATCACCATTGGCCACCATCGGAATCGACAGGCGGCTTTTAATTTCAGCCATCGTGTCATATTCGGCCACGCCTTTGTAGCCCTGCTCGCGCGTGCGGCCGTGGATGGTGAGCATTTGGATGCCTGCGCTTTGCGCAGCCAGTGCAATCCTCAATGCATTCTTGTGCTCGGCGCACCAGCCCGTGCGCATCTTCAGTGTCACAGGAACGCCATGTGGCTGCGCTGCTTGCACCACCGCTTCAATGATTTGCAGCGCCAGTGCTTCGTTTTGCATCAGCGCCGAGCCCGCCCATTTGTTGCACACCTTTTTGGCGGGACAGCCCATGTTGATGTCGATGATCTGCGCGCCTTTGTCGATGTTGTAGGCGGCGGCCTCAGCCATCATCTGCGCGTCTGTGCCTGCGATTTGCACCGCAATTGGCGCGCCCTCACCTTCATGATTGGCGCGGCGCGAGGTTTTGAGGCTCGCCCACAAATCCTTGCGCGAAGTGACCATCTCGCTGACCGCATAGCCCGCGCCAAATGATTTGCAGAGCTTGCGAAAGGGCAGATCCGTCACTCCCGCCATCGGCGCCGTGAACACCTTGTTGGGCAACTGATAGGGGCCAATGGTTGGACCTACAAGCTCGGAGTTCATAAGGGTGATGTGCGTGGATCAATTGCTGAAAAAAGAGGCACGAGTATACTCCTTCGCACTCCTTCAATTATGGAAAACCTACCCACTTGGCTCACCGCACTCATGACTTGGCTGGCATTGCCACAGTTCGGCCTCAGCACGGTTTTTGTGATTTCCATCATCTCAGCAACACTGCTGCCTCTGGGCTCAGAGCCTGTGGTATTTGGTCTGATCAAGCTAAATCCTGACTTATTTTGGCCTGCCATTTTGGTGGCCACAGCTGGCAACACGATTGGCGGCGCGATTGATTGGTGGATGGGCTATGGTGCGCACAGCGCGGTGGACAAATACAAAGGCCGCAGTGTGCATCTCAAAGTACTGAAATGGCTCGAAAAGATGGGGCCCAAGGCTTGCTTGCTCTCTTGGCTGCCCGGTGTGGGTGATCCGCTGTGCGCAGTCGCGGGCTGGCTGCGCCTACCCTTTTGGCCCTGCCTAGGCTACATGCTGATTGGTAAATTTATGCGCTATTTGGTGATGACTTCGCTGCTGTTGTGGGTGTTTCCTGGCGGCATTTCTGTGGGTTAAGTCAATATCCTGTAGCAGGCTGCACTTTCCCGCATCAGTCTCAAGGACAACCGCGCAAAAAAAACCCGCCACTTACGCGGCGGGTTTTGCAAAGCTCAAACCCAGTCAGGGCTTGCTGGCAGTCGGAAACGGCCAGGCTGCCTGCGGGTTCAGAGTCGTCTGAGCCGCAGGGGCAGCGGGTGCTTTCGCAGCTTTCTTGGCAGCGGGCTTTTTCGCAGCTTTCTTGGCAGCAGGTTTTTTAGCAGCTGGCTTTTTAGCAGCAGCTTTCTTCGCTACCTTCTTAGCAGCAGCTTTCTTCGCTGGTGCTTTTTTCGCCGCTACTTTTTTCGCAGCTGGTTTTTTAGCAGCAGCTTTTTTGGCCGGAGCCTTTTTAGCTGGAGCTTTTTTCGCTACTTTCTTCGCAGCAGGTTTCTTTGCTGCAGCTTTTTTTGCAGCGGGTTTTTTTGCAGCGGCTTTTTTTGCCGGCGCTTTTTTTGCAGTTGCCATGATTGTTTCTCCTAGATCTAGTTTA
>JAYVJQ010000162.1:0-2666 GCA_043769055.1 Allobrachymonas sp. | reverse complement strand
CTAAAAAAGCGCAACTCGTGGTGGACTTGCCTGAACCAATTCCCGTGCAGCGCCAGCTAGATGAGCAAGCCGTATTGCGCGAGGCTTTGAGCGATGAATGGGACACGAGCAGCTTGCTCGATACCGATGAGGCCTTGAGCTTTCGCCGCCCCGGCGTGGGCGCGGATGTGGTGCGCAAGTTGCGCAGAGGCGAATGGAGCGTGCAGGCGCAGCTTGATTTGCATAATCAACGCACCGAAGAGGCACGCCAGATGCTGGGCCAATTCATCCGCGAGAGTCATAAAAACGGTCTGCGCTGCGTGCGCGTGGTGCATGGCAAGGGCTTAGGCTCGCCCGGCAAAGTATCCGTTTTAAAGCCTAAAGTGCAAAGCTGGCTCATTCAAAAAAATCAGGTGATTGCTTTTGTGCAAGCCACGCCTTTGCAGGGCGGTGCGGGTGCGCTGGTGGTGCTGCTACAGGGTGGCCCAGCGCGCTCGGCGCGCGTGCGTCAAGCTACGAACGAGAAGACTCCAAATCCCGCAATTTAAACCGCTGAATCTTGCCCGTAGCCGTCTTGGGCAGTTCGCTCACAAACTCGATATAGCGCGGATATTTGTAGGGCGCTAAGCGGTCTTTGACGAAGGCTTTGAGGTCTTCTTCTGTGGCTGAAGCGCCTACTTTGAGGACGACGAAGGCTTTGGTTTTGGTGAGGCCTTGCGTGTCGATCTTGCCGATGACAGCAGCTTCTAATACGGCGCTGTGTTGCACCAAGGTGGCTTCGACTTCGAAGGGGGAGACGTAGATGCCGCTGACTTTGAGCATGTCGTCGCTGCGGCCTGAATAGGTGTAAGAGCCGTCGGAATTTTTGACGTATTTGTCGCCGCTTTTGGTCCATGCGCCTTGGAAAGTGTCGCGGGATTTTTCGCGGTTGTTCCAGTACATGAGGGCGGCGCTGGGGCCTTGGATGTAGAGATCGCCGGGCTCGCCATCTGTGACAGCGCCACCGCTTTCGCTGCGCAATTCAATTTCGTAGCCGGGCACAGGCCAGCCTGTCGTGCCGTAGCGCACTTTGCCGGGCAGGTTGGATAAAAAGATGTGCAGCATTTCGGTCGAGCCAATGCCATCGATGATGTCGATGCCGAAATGGGCTTTGAAACGTTCGCCCAAATCAGCGGGCAGCGCCTCGCCAGCGCTGGAGCACATGCGCAGGGCGACTTCGGTTTTGGCGGGGAGGTTGGGCGCGGCGAGCATGCCTGCGAAGCCAGTGGGTGCTCCGAAAAAGATAGTAGGCTGCGCAGTATTCATGCCGGCTATCTGCCCTTTCCATCTTGCAAACACCGCATCGGGCGTAGGCCGCTCGGCCATCAGGATGGTCGTTGCGCCTACGCTTAAGGGAAAGCTCAGGCCATTGCCCAAACCATAGGCAAAGAAGAGCTTGGCAGCGGAGAAACAGACATCGCTCTCTTTGATTTGCAACACGCCTTTGCCATAAAGCTCAGTGGTGTAGAACGCGTTGGCGTGGGTGTGCACAGTGCCTTTAGGGCGGCCTGTGGAGCCGCTGGAATAGAGCCAGAAGGCGGCCTCATCGCAATGCGTTGCGCAAGGCGAGCCGAGTGGCTCTTCATCAAGAAGTTTGTCCCAAGCCGAGAAACTCACCGGCAAATCAGCGGCAGCACGCGAGACGTAAATCCCCTTGATGTCATGCCCGCCATTTTGCGAAGCGATTTGCATACCGCCTTGTAATGTTGGCAGCAGCGCGGAGGAGACCAAGGCGCATTGCGCGCGGCTGTGCTGCAACATGTAAGCGTAATCGGCAGGCATGAGCAGCGTATTGACCGCCACAGGCACGATGCCCGCATATAAGCAGCCGAGGAAGGAAGCTACCCAATCGGTGCAATCATGCATGAGCAAGAGAACGCGCTCTTCGCGGCGCAAGCCTTGGCGCTGCAAGCTGGCTGCTATGCGCTGGATTTGATCTGCAAGCTGCGCATAGCTGAGCTGCTGATCGTCGTCAATCAATGCGGTTTTGCTGCCGCGCTGGGTATTGGTGGCAATCAGATGCGCGGCGAAATTGAACTGGGCGGGCGGCGCTTGAACGCTGTGAGGCAAAAGCATGTTGTCTCCTCGGTCTTGAACGGCTATTTACCCAAGTTTGTC
Organism: Allobrachymonas sp.; assembly: GCA_043769055.1. Lineage (GTDB taxonomy): Bacteria > Pseudomonadota > Gammaproteobacteria > Burkholderiales > Burkholderiaceae_C > JANMDU01. The sequence goes on along the minus strand of JAYVJQ010000162.1, from coordinate 530 downwards.
CATCAGGCGGCACTTCGTGCCTGCGCGGGCTCTCGCGGCTGCTTTTCGGTCATTTTTGCCCCAATTTTCTCGTCCGTAGCACCGCTACGAACTCCAAAATCGTGTCAAAACTGCCTCGAAAATCCGCGCGCGATAGTCCCACGCCCTGATGGACAAACTCGGGTGATCTGTTGTAGCATGCACAATAATTCAAAACGAACTGTAAATGAGGTCAATAGCGCATGTCAAGCACTATATTGCATGTTAGTCCGACGAATGGCGAAGAAACCGAGCAGAAAAACCCTTTTTTGGTGGCTTTGGGTGATCGCGTGCGCAGCCAACGAGCGCAGCGCGGGCTCACGCGCAAGCAGCTGGCGCAGGCGGCGGATATTTCTGAGCGGCATTTGGCGAATCTGGAATATGGCGTAGGCAATGCGTCTATTTTGGTGCTACAGCAGGTGGCGCAGGCACTGGAGTGCCCGATTGCGCTGCTGCATGGCGACATGACCACGGCCAACCCAGAATGGCTGATGGTGCGGCAGTTGCTGGAG
>JAYVJQ010000161.1:0-18681 GCA_043769055.1 Allobrachymonas sp. | reverse complement strand
CCTTCGATGATGGTGCATTCCCAAGGCGGGCGGCTCAAATCCAGTGGCGTACCTTGCAAGCGTCCCACCAGCTCACCCAGCTCGCGCTCGCCGCCCGGCCAAGGCAGGGCCGAGTGGCGCACGTGGTATTCCAAGTCAATATTCTTATCTTCCACCCACGAAGGGATCGGATTCTTATTAAAAGTGGAATTGAGCTTGCGGTTCCAAGGCGCTTGAAATTCGCTGTGGTTGCGAAACATCAGCATCATCTGGCGCATGTAATCGTGCGGCGCATCTTCGGGCAGGCGAAACGTGAGCAAACCGCCCACATGATTGGGCGTGGCGCGGGTCTCGGTGAAGAGCCAAGCGGTGTCGAGCGGGTTCAGGCGTGTTGTTGTCATTCGCAGAGCGTACACGCTGCAAGCTGCTTTATCGTATTCGCGCAAACCCTAGTCAAGCCTAATTGCGGCATAGAATTACATTTTTAGTTTATTCACTCGTGACTTTTGCTATGACAACCAAAACCATCCCCATCCAACCCCTTCGCTCTGCCAATATCACCGAAGGCAAGAGCCGCGCGCCTAATCGCTCCATGTATTACGGCATGGGTTACAAAGAAACCGATTTCGGCAAACCGATGGTGGGCGTGGCCAACGGCCACAGCACGATCACGCCTTGCAACTCCGGTTTGCAAAAGCTGGCCGATGCTGCAATTGCGGGCATTGAAGAAGCGGGCGGCAATGCCCAAGTGTTTGGCACGCCCACGATTTCTGACGGCATGGCGATGGGCACGGAAGGCATGAAGTACAGCCTCGTGAGCCGCGAGGTGATCAGCGATTGCATTGAAACCTGCGTACAAGGCCAGTGGATGGATTGCGTGGTTGTCGTTGGCGGCTGCGACAAAAACATGCCCGGCGGCCTGATGGGCATGCTGCGCGCCAATGTGCCTGCCATCTACGTCTATGGCGGCACAATTTTGCCGGGCCGCTACAAGGGTCAAGACCTCAACATCGTGAGCGTGTTTGAAGCTGTGGGCCAAAACGCGGCGGGCAATATGAGCGATGAAGATCTGCGCGAAATTGAGATGCGCGCCATCCCCGGCACGGGATCGTGTGGCGGTATGTACACCGCGAATACCATGTCATCGAGCTTTGAGGCACTTGGCATCTCCCTGCCCTACTCCTCGACCATGGCCAACCCGCACGATGAGAAGCAAAACTCAGCCAAGGAATCGGCCAAGGTGCTGATGGAAGCCATCAAGAAAGACATCAAACCGCGCGACATCGTGACTAAGAAAGCCATTGAAAACGCGGTAGCCGTGATCATGGCCACGGGCGGCTCGACCAACGCCGTGCTGCACTTCTTAGCGATTGCGCATGCCGCGGGTGTGGAGTGGAGCATCGACGATTTTGAGCGCATGCGCAAAAAAGTACCGGTGATTTGCGACTTGAAGCCCTCGGGCAAATACCTCGCCGTTGATCTGCACAAAGCGGGCGGTATTCCGCAGGTGATGAAGGTCTTGCTGAACGCTGGCATGCTGCACGGCGATTGCATCACCATCTCCGGCCAAACCATTGCCGAAGTCTTGAAAGACGTGCCCGATCAACCGCGCGCAGACCAAGATTGCATTCGTCCGATTGACAAGGCGCTTTACAAAGAAGGCCACCTAGCGATTCTCAAAGGCAACTTAAGCCCCGAAGGCGCAGTAGCAAAAATTACTGGCCTGAAAAACCCCGTCATCACCGGCCCAGCCAAATGCTTTGACGATGAGCAATCTGCGCTCAAAGCCATTCTCGCAGGCAAGATCACCCACGGCGACGTGATGATCCTGCGCTACCTCGGCCCCAAAGGCGGCCCCGGCATGCCAGAAATGCTCGCCCCCACAGGCGCACTGATTGGCGCTGGCTTGGGCGAGACTGTCGGCCTGATTACCGATGGCCGCTTCTCCGGCGGCACTTGGGGCATGGTGGTGGGCCACTGCGCGCCCGAAGCCTTCGAAGGCGGCACGATTGCCTTGGTGCAAGACGGCGACAGCGTGACCATTGATGCCAAGCAACTGCTCTTGCAGCTCAACGTAAGCGATGCAGAAATCGCCACACGCAAAGCCGCTTGGAAAAAACCCGAACCCCGCTACACACGCGGCGTGCAGGCGAAGTTTGCATTCAACGCATCTAGCGCCTCAAAAGGTGCGGTGTTGGATGCGTATTGATCACCGCTTGGGTCGCAATCACGAATGGGGCTTTGCGCCCCATTTTTAATGCTTTTTTGGAATTTCCCCGTTATAGAATATGAATAGTTTGCTACTAAATTGGAAGTGCTTTTTTACTTGAAGAGCTTCTTTTGATACCCTCATCTGCTAACTCCGCACCAGCAAACGCAAGACATAGCCAGTGCGAATGGCCGCACCGCCCAACCAGATCACGCCCATCGCTCTTGCGGCTTGGTTGGGATTTTGTCAGTCGCTTGCGTCTAAACTTCGACTTGAGGTACAAACTGCTTAGCCCTCACGCGCAGTCGTCATTTCTCTTTTAGTGCCGTTTTGCAATGGTAAGCTGCGGTGGAACAACACAAACAAAATACGCCCGCAATCAGTGATTTTTATTCTAAAAATCACTTCAACTGACTCAAACTCACACCACCCTTCAACCGCTCCAACACACTGCGCCTCACCGCTGGCGGCGCATCTTTCAAGAGCACGGGCCAGTCAGATTGCGCAACTCTCACCATGTCTTTGCATTTGCGCAAAATGGCGCTGTGGCGCAGCAGGCCGGCTTGTTTAAGCAAGGCGGAGAGATCGTCCCAAGTGAAGGCGCGCAAGGTTTTGTCGATGGCGCGGTTGATGGCGTAGGCGCTCTCGGGCACTTCTTCAAAAAAAGCGCTGACGCAGACGGGGTCGTACAAGGGAGCGAGCTGGGGTTGCCTTGCATCGGGGTACGTGAGGGCCCAGTTTTTGAGGTGGGCATCGGTGTTGCCCATGAGAATAAAAGCCACAAAGCGGCGACCGAATTCGAGTACATCATGTGCGCTGCGGCCCGAGTAAATGTCGAGCAATTGCAGCATGCGCGGGTAGTCGTGCCCAATGCCTTTTCCGTATTTGTGGCGCGGTGCGTAGCCCAGCACTTGCGCAAATTCTTCCTTGTGGATGCGCTGGCCATTGGCTATGCGGTCAAAGCGCTGCACGGCAAGAATATCGTTGAATGCGAAGTCGCTGGGCAAGTCAGCCTGCTGGCGGCTGATGATGCTGGCATGGGCGCATTGCAGGCCAAGCGCGTTACAAAGCTGATAGCCGGTGAATTCATTGGCCACCAAATCTGGGTGGGCGGTGCTGGGTAGTTTCAAAATCGTGTCGCCCGCTCTGCCACCATAGCCGCCGCGCCGCTGCACCACATACCGCTGGCCATCTTGCACCGCAGAAAACTTGGTCACAAAGCCGGGCAGCGATGCCGCATCTTGCACGGGCTCTTCTACAAAGCCTGGCGCCAATACATCGAGGCCAAGCGCAGTGTGCCAATGGCGCACTGCGTGCGGAATCTCTTGACTGGGTGATACGGGCTGAACTTCGACCGCGCCCATTAAGTCATGCCCCGCAGCGGCGAGTAATTCAAACTCATCGTCCACTTCGCAGCGGCGCTCGCGAGCCAAGCGCTCACGGTTGTGGCCCTCGGGCAAGAGGTTTTGAAAATAAACTGGCCAATGCGCATCACCGCGCGCCACGCGCTCATCGCGTTGAGCGCCGAGGATGGCACGGGTATCTGCATCACTTGCGCCCACATACGCGAGCGAGAGCGTGGGGCGTTCGGAATCGCGCACATACTCCTCATCAAACGAGACGCGCATCAGATCGCCATATTGCGAGAGATGGCCAATGGCACGGCGAGATGCATCGGGCAGATGCAAATGCATGCGCAGATAGCGAATTGATGTGCTCATGGTGCAGCACTCAAGGCTTTGCAGAATCTGCCAACGTATCGATCAAAGATAAGGGCGCCAACAAACCCGCAGGCTGCCCCAACAACTTCCCACCCGAGCGCACAAATGCTTGTAAAGGTTCGCGCAATTCACTGGGCACGAGCATGATCTCCATGCCCAAGGCTCGGGCCATCACGCCCAAGCTCGATAAGCGCGGGTCAATGCTGCCTGATTCGATGCGCTGCACTGTCATGCGCGTGAGGCCAGCGAGCGCGGCCAAATCTTCCTGTGTGAAAGGCGTTGCCTTGCGGGTTTCTAATAGCTGATTGATCAAGCTCATAAAACTACTTAATTACTAAATAATGAGTAGTAATATTATCTTTTATTTTGAATTTTGTCAAAATAAAAGCTCATTAAAATACTCTTTTTTATGAAAAAGAGTACTTTAATGAGCTTTTAAAGGAATGTTGCAATCACAATCACAGTGGTTGCAGCCCCGCAGTGCGAGGCCAACACAAGGCTTATTTCTTCTTCCCAGTAGATTTGGCCTGCAACACAAAGGTCACTTTCATCTGCACGCGGTATTCGGTGATCTTGCCTTTGGAGACCACCACTTTTTGCTCTTGCACCCAAGCGCCTTGAATGTCGGACACGGATTCGCTGGCGCGGGCAATGCCGGTGGCAATTGCGTCTTCAAAGCTCTTTTTACTGCTTGAACTGATTTCAATAATTTTTGCGACGGTCATCTGTATCTCCGATAAAAAAACAAAGGGAATGTGACCTTACAGCAGGCTCGCAGCTTTGGCAAGCTTTAGCCTTACTGAGCTTTAGCCTTACTGAGCGCTAAGCTTCAATAGCCTGGCTTGGCCCCTGGCCGGCGCGTGGCAAACAAGCCAGCTGATTTCGCGCCCTGCTTTTTAAAGCGCTCACGCCGCGCCACCATCGGGTCAACGCGCAGCGGGCGGTAGACTTCTAGGCGGTCGCCAAATTGCAAGAGTTGATCTGCTGTGGCGCGCTGATTCCAGATGCCTAGGCTGTAGCTTGCTGGCAAATTCGCAAATCGTTCGTCGGTGGCGGCCTGCTTCAATGCATCGCCCGCGCAAGCGCCTGGCGGGAGTGAGAGAACGAGCAGATGCGTTTCGCGCGGCGCGGGCGACCATGCGAGCGTGATCTCGATCTTTTCAACCATACACACTCTCTGCCCTGTGCACAAACGCATCCACCAAGCTAGACGCAATCTTGTCAAACACCGGGCCGACCAGCGCTGCCATCGCGGCATTGCCAAAGCTGTAACTCATATACAGCTCCACCTTGCAAGCCTGCGCAGTGCCGTTGGACACAGTGCCCACCGGCGTGAAAAGCCACTGCCCCTCCAGCCTAGAAAACGGGCCGTGCACCAAGCTCAGGCGGTCTTCCAGCGCACCGTTCTCATGACGAATATGTGTGTTGCGGGTGGAGAATTTTTGGCGCAGACCTTTGAAGTTCAGGCTGATCTCAGCCGTTTGCCCTTCAGGGTGCGTTTGCAGGATCTGCGCAGCATCGCACCACGGCAGAAATTGCGGATAGCGCGGCACATCTGAGACCAGATCGAACATTTGCTGCGGGCTGTACCAAATCAGCAGAGATTTATGAACGGCATTCAAAAGGGGCGCACTCGTACAATACAGACTCTATTGTAATTTCTGCATTGTAATTTTTGCCTAGAGCACCATCTGCCTTTCATGGCCAAGCCTAAAACTGATCCCCCCGCTCGCATTGCCGAGAATAAAAAAGCATCGTATAACTACTTCTTTGAGGAGCGGTATGAGTGCGGCATGGTGCTGGAAGGCTGGGAAGTCAAGGCCGTGCGCAATGGCAAGGTGCAGCTCACCGACGGCTACGTGATCATCCGCAATGGCGAGCTGTTCGTCATGGGCTGCCAGATCAACCCTCTGAAGACCGCCTCCACACATGTGAGCCCCGATGCGCTGCGCAGCCGCAAGCTGCTGATGAAGAAAGATGAAATTCGCCGCTTGGTTGGCAAGGTCGAGCAAAAGGGCTACACACTGGTGGCCATCAATCTGCATTGGAAAAGCGGCCGTGTGAAATGCGAAATTGCACTGGCCAAAGGCAAAGGCGAGCACGACAAACGCAACACCGTGGCTGATCGCGAAGGTAAGCGTGAGGTGGAGCGGGCGATGAAGGTGAATAATCGTTAAAACCTTGATGCTATTAAATCAATAGCACACTGTGCTTATTCCATCCCGGCTACTTGCCCAAAACACCATGAAAACACTCTCCCAAACGCCTCTGTCCATGCTCGATCTGGTGGCGGTGCGCGAAGGCAGCAGCACAGCGCAGGCTTTGCAGGTGGCGCTGCAAACCGCGCAGCATGTGGAGCGCCTGGGCTTTAAGCGCTATTGGCTGGCCGAACATCACAACATGACGGGCGTGGCCAGTTCTGCCACCGCTGTACTCGTGGGTCATATCGCTGGCGGCACGCAGACGATTCGCGTGGGCTCGGGCGGCATCATGCTGCCCAACCATGCGCCGCTGGTGGTGGCTGAAGCCTTTGGTACGCTGGCTGAGTTGTATCCGGGCCGTATTGATCTCGGTTTAGGCCGCGCGCCGGGCACTGATCAATACACCATGCGCGCGCTGCGCAGACACAACACAGAGAGCGCCGAGGATTTTCCGCGCGAAGTAGCCGAGTTGCAAAGCTATCTCGCGCCCGCGCGCGAAGATCAACGCATCACCGCCAACCCCGGTGCAGGCACGCAAGTGCCGATTTGGCTGCTGGGCTCCAGCTTGTTTTCTGCCCAGCTTGCCGCGCAGATGGGCTTGCCCTATGCCTTTGCCTCGCATTTCGCGCCTGCTCTGCTCTTGCAGGCGCTGGAGCTGTATCGCCGCACCTTCAAGCCCTCTGCACACTTGACTAAACCCTACGCCATCATCGGTGTGCCCTTCATTGCTGCGCCCACGGATGAGGAAGCTCAATTCTTGGCCAGCAGCGTCTATCAACGCGTTTATGGCATCTTGACTGGGCGGCGAGGCAAGCTACTCCTGCCCGATGCAGATTTCATGGCGCGGCTGGATCCCGCAGGCCGCGCAGCGATTGCTGATTTTTTAGCCGCCGGTGTGATCGGCTCGCCGGATACCTTTCGAGAGGGCCTGCAAAATCTGCTGGATCAAACGCAGGCCGATGAGCTGATGCTGGTGTGCGATGTACACGACCCGGCTCTGCGCTTGCGCGCACTCAGCATCGCAGCTGAGGCTGTCACAGCTGAAATGCAGGGTGCTTGATCACAAAATATAGCGCGATAAATCTTCGTTCTTGCTCAGCTCAGACAGCCGCGTATCCACATAAGCGGCATCTATTTTGACGGTTTGACCATCGAGCTGCGTCGCGCCAAAGCTCACTTCATCCAGCAGCCGCTCCATCACTGTCGCTAAGCGGCGAGCGCCGATGTTTTCTGTGCGCTCGTTCACATCAAATGCAATCTGCGCAAGGCGTGAAATCGCCTCAGACTGAAAATCTAAAGTCACACGCTCGGTGGCAAGCAAGGCTTGATACTGCTTCACCAAAGAGGCGTGCGTGCTCTGCAAAATCGCTTCAAAATCGGCCACAGAAAGCGAAGCCAACTCCACGCGAATCGGAAAGCGCCCTTGCAGCTCAGGAATCAAATCGCTGGGCTTAGCCAAGTGGAATGCGCCGCTGGCAATGAAAAGAATGTGATCGGTTTTGATCGGGCCGTATTTGGTGGAAACGGTGGTGCCCTCCACCAGCGGCAGCAAATCGCGCTGCACACCTTGACGCGAGACTTCTGCGCCGCCGCTCTCAGAGCGCGAGGCGACTTTGTCAATTTCATCGATGAACACAATGCCGTTTTGCTCTAAGTTGATGAGCGCTTGGGTTTTGATTTCTTCATCGTTGACTAATTTTGAAGCTTCTTCATCGGTGAGCACTTTGAGCGCTTCAGCAATTTTGAGCTTGCGCGTTTTCTTCTTTCCTTCGCCCATTTGGCCAAACAAGCCTTTGAGCTGCTCGGTCATCTCTTCCATGCCTGCTGGCCCCATCACTTCCAGCTGCGGGCGCGGGGCATTGAGATCGACTTCAATTTCTTTGTCATCGAGCTGGCCTTCTCGCAGCTTTTTGCGAAAGGCTTGGCGCGTGCTGCTCTCTGGCGTTTCCACCACTGCGCCCGTGCCAAAGCCCACTTCTGTGCGCGCAGGTGGCAGCAAAATATCCAGCACACGCTCCTCAGCCGCATCTTGCGCGCGGGTGCGCACGGCTTGGGTGGCCGTCTCGCGCGCCAGCTTCACGGCGATATCGGCCAGATCGCGGATGATGCTGTCCACATCTTTGCCCACATAACCCACTTCGGTGAATTTGGTAGCCTCGACTTTGATGAAGGGCGCATCGGCCAGCTTTGCCAATCGCCGCGCAATTTCGGTTTTGCCCACACCCGTGGGGCCTATCATCAAAATATTTTTTGGTGTGATCTCGCCGCGCAGCTTGGCATCCACTTGGCTGCGCCTCCAGCGGTTGCGCAATGCAATGGCCACGGCGCGCTTGGCATCACGCTGACCGACGATAAAACGATCAAGTTCAGAAACAATTTCTTGCGGTGTCATGGAAGACATGGGGACTTTCACAAATTCAAACAAACAAAGGGGGTGAGCTGTCAAGAGTTACTTCTGGTTAATTTTCCAAATGCAACTCCAGCTAACTTCCTGAGCAAGATGTGGGCACATCAACAATTTACAACATGCCATGACACACGACTTGCCCACAGCCGAACAACAAGCCAGCGCAACAACCCCAACTCCAGCGATTATCCCAGCATCACCAGCCGCACACAGCAGCACCCCCCGCTGGGTTTGGCCAGCCAGCTTAACCGCCCTGCTCGCCGCCTGCGGTGGCGGCGGGGGCAATAGCAGCACGAGCAGCAACACGCCGGGCGTTGTCAACGCCATTGATCTGCCCGGCTCAGGGGGCACGCCGCCACCGCGCCCCAGCCCCGCCGAGAAACCCAGCAACCAAGATGCAGCCCGCTTTCTGACGCAGGCCAGCTTCGGTATCAAAAGCAGCGCCCAAGTGCAAGAAGTGCGCGAAAAAGGCTACCCGCTGTGGCTGTGGGAACAAATCAACACCGGCACAGCCCTGCAAACCAGCTACCTCGATCAACAAAAGCTGCGTAATGTCGGCGACGATGGCAAGGCCCGCGAAACCGAGGAGATGAGCTACGAAGCGGTTTGGCAGCAGTGGCTTTATGGCACCGATCAGCTGCGCGCCCGCACAGCCTTTGCGCTCTCGCAAATCATGGTGATCTCCAACGTCGCGCCTGATATTCGGCCCTATGCGATGAGCAGCTACATGGACATGCTCAATAAAAATGCCTTTGGCAACTACCGCCAACTGCTCGAAGACGTGACCCTGCATCCTGCGATGGGCTACTACCTCAATATGCTCAACTCGGAGAAAGAAGATCCCGCCACTGGCGCCCGGCCCAACGAGAATTTTGCACGCGAGGTGTTGCAGCTCTTCTCAATTGGCCTGGCCAAGCTCAGCCTCGACGGCAGCCAGCAGCTTGATGGCACAGGCAAACCCATTCCCAGCTTCGATGAATCGGTGGTCTTGGGTTTTGCCAAAGCCTTTACCGGCTGGACGTATCCCAATGCCACGGGCTGGGATGAATCCGATGAAGAAGTGAGTGCCGCGTGGACGAGCGCGATGAAGCCTTTTGCCTCTAAACATTCGAGCGGTGAGAAGAAATTACTCGACGGTGCGGTAATCGCCTCGGGCGGCTCGCCACAAACTGACATGAAAGCCGCGCTGGATAATATTTTCAACCACCCAAACGTCGGCCCATTCATCAGCCGCCAGCTCATTCAACGCCTTGTCACCAGCAACCCCAGCCGCGCTTACATCAGCCGCATCGCCAGCATCTTCAACAACAATGGCAGCGGCGTGCGCGGTGATTTGCGCGCCGTGGTGGCCGCGATCTTGCTCGATGCAGAAGCCCGCCAAGCCACGCCACCTGCCAATTTTGGTAAGCAGCGCGAGCCAGTGATTCGCTTTGCTAATTTGCTCCGCGCAATGGATGCGAAAGCCGCGAACGGCCGCAACGCGATTCATTATTTAGAAAGCGCCGACAACGGCTTGGGCCAAAGCCCCCTGCTCTCGCCCAGTGTATTCAATTTTTTCTCGCCCAATTTTCGCCCAGCGGGCAAGATTGCGCAGGCTGGTTTGGTAGCGCCTGAATTCCAAATCACCACCGAGACCACCGTGGTCGGCGGCCTGAATTTCTTTGCCAATTTGTTCAGCCAAGGTGGCTATGGGTATGACGAGGACGAATTGAAGCTGGACACCGCTTTCCTGCAATCCAAGGCAGGCGATGCGAATGCCTTGATTGCAGAGCTGAACCTGCTGTTTTGCAACGGCCAGATGAGCACCGCTCTGCAAACCCGGCTGCGCACCATGATCAATGCAATCAACGCCAATGATGCGGCGTATCGCGTGCGCGCCAGCCTCACGCTGATCAGCCTCTCGCCCGATTTCGTCATTCAACGCTAAAAAAATCATGAGCAATATCACCAAACGCGATTTCCTCAAAGCCACCAGCGCTTTCGGGCTGGGCAGTAGCCTCAACGCCTTCAGCAGCTTCGAAGCCTTGGCACAAACCGCACAAACCGAAGACTACCGCGCCTTGGTCTGCGTCTTCATGTTCGGCGGCAATGATGCGAACAACATGCTCATTCCCACCGACAGCGCAGCGTATGCCCGCTATGCCAGCGCGCGCAGCAACCTCGCATTACCGCTCGCAAGCTTACAGGCCATCGCGCCGACTAACACGAGCGCCAAATACGGCCTGCATCCTTCCATGGCAGGCATTGCCAATCTCTTCAATGGCAGCGCCACGCAAACGCCTGCTGCTGCGCTTGTGGCCAATGTCGGCCCGCTGATGGTGCCCACCAGTAAAGCGCAATGGGAAGCGCGATCAGTGCCCCTGCCCGACAATTTGTTTTCCCACTCTGATCAGCAATCGCAATGGCAAGCCGCGCAATACGAGCGGCCCAGCAATGGCTGGGGTGGCCGCCTCGCTGAGCGTTTGATTGATGAAGGCACGGCCAACCGTGGCTACAGCGTGCTCTCGGTCACGGGCGGCAATTTGTGGGAAACGGGTGATCGCTCGCTCTCGGCCTACAAAGTCTCGGCCAGTGGTCGCTTTGGTTTTGATTTTTATGACCCCACGAGTAGCGACCCGCTCTCACTGGCGATCACGGAAACCCTCGCCACGCCCTACAGCCACCTCTTTGAGCAAGGCTTTGTCGATGTGATGGGCCGCTCGATTGAAGTGCAGCGCATCTTGACGCAGGCGCTTGAAGGCAGCACCGTCAACACCGTGTTCCCCAACTCCAGCTTGGGCAATCAAATGCGCATGGTGGCACGCTTGATTGCCTCACGCCAAAAACTGGGCCTCAAGAAGCAATGCTTCTTTTGCAGCATTGGCGGCTTTGACACGCATGGCGATGATCAGCTCACACGCCAAGCCGAATTGCTGGGCGATGTGAGCAGCGCGATCAGTGCGTTTTATGCGGCCACCAAAGAGCTGAACATTGACAAGAGCGTGACGACCTTTACCGCGTCGGACTTCAACCGCACCTTCACCTCCAACGGCCAAGGCTCCGATCATGGCTGGGGTGGGCATCACATGGTGGTGGGCGGCGGCGTGCAAGGCGGCAAACTGTTTGGCAGCTTCCCTGAGCAAATCATTCGCGGCCCGCAAGATTCTGGCGGTCAAGGCAACTGGATTCCCACCACATCCACTGAAGCCTACGCAGCCACGCTAGGCCGCTGGTTTGGCGCCAGCCCCGAGGTGCTAGGCCAAGTCTTCCCCCGTCTCAGTAATTTCAATCCCGATGTCGGTTTTATGAGCTGAATTTCAAGCTTTTTGGCCCATTAGCCGGCATGGAATATTCGTATAGTGCTATCAAAATAATAGTTTTGTGAATCAACCCAGCACTTCAATCGTGTGATTCATGTTGGTGTAGATGCACAGCTCGCCAGCAATTTCCAGAGATTTTTTCACGATCTCTGGTGCGGTCAGCTCGGTGTTGTCGAGCAGGGCCTTGGCAGCAGCTTGTGCGAATGCGCCGCCTGAGCCAATCGCCACAATGCCGTGCTCAGGCTCGAGCACATCGCCATTGCCGGTGATGATGAGTGAGGCCTCTTCGTTGGCCACCGCAAGCATGGCTTCTAAGCGGCGCAGCACGCGGTCGGTGCGCCAATCTTTGGTCAGTTCAATGGCGGCGCGCACGAGATGGCCTTGGTGCTTTTCCAGCTTGCCTTCAAAGCGCTCGAACAGGGTGAATGCATCGGCAGTGGCGCCCGCAAAGCCAGCGAGCACTTTGTCGTGATAAATTTTGCGCACTTTGCGCGCTGAGCCTTTGACGACGATATTGCCCAAGGTGACTTGGCCATCGCCACCGATGGCCACTTGCCAGCCGGTGGGGGTCTTGCGGCGAACGCTCAGGATCGTGGTGCCGTGATATTGTTCCATGGTGCTCAATGTAGAGTTGCAGCGCGCCAATGCAAGGCAACGCAGAGAAAATTAATCGACGCGGCTGGTGACCTTGGCATGCTCGCTGATGCCAATGACGTGGAAGAAGGCAGCGACCAAGCGGTGCACATCGGTGAACTGCACAATGCGCCCTTCGGCTTGGCGCGCTGTGACCCAATTGAGTAGGCTTCCCGCAGCAGAAAAATCCACACGAATGAGCTTGGCGCAAGAGATGATCATCACATCAGCGCCCGACAAACGCGCCTCCAATTTATCGAGCACAGGTTTGGGCTCGCCCATGATCTGACCGGACATTTCCACCGATGCCATTTGTGCGGTCATTAAGGAGGGCGTGCCACCCGGTTCGTTGAGCATTTCCGAGACAATGGAATCATGCACTGAATCGCCGATGATGGTTTGTCCTAGGCCCGTATTGCCTTCGGCATCCAGCAGCTTGAATTCGCAGCGAGCGCGCTCCCACGAGGGCGGTGAGACTTCATAGGTGACGCAAAAATCTAGTGCAGCCAATTCAAATTCATCGGGGCGATGCGCTACGCGAAAATAGGCCATCAGCAGATTCCAGCGGTCTTGATTCACGCTGCGATCCCCCGATGGAGTGGCTTGTCGCAACACATCCTCTAATTTTTGTGTGCCGCCAAAACGCAGTTGAACCGATTGTTGTGACCAATGGGTCATCAGTTTGATCAACGGCGCGACGGCATCGATTTCAATGGTCTGTAAGTTAGACCATTCCAAGCTCCAAGGCATCGGAGCTTTGCTTAGCGCAGCATTGAGCGCGGCCATGGTCTGAATACCAAAAACAGTGGGGCTTTTCCAATCGGATTTGCGTGAGCTTGAATCTGCAATCGGCTCTGTACCTGAGAGCTTACCCACCATTTCTGGAATAGAAAACCACATGGGAGCTGAGCGGCTGAACTTGCCCGCAAAATCAATGGCTAAACTTTCAAACCGGTCGTATTGCCCTGTGGCTCGGTACAAGTCAAAAAGCGTGAGCCAGCTCTCTTCATGCTGATGCCGTGGGCCTCGCGCACTGATGGCTTCCAGCAAACCAGATTCAGCGCCGGCATCATCCCCATTGGCAAACCGAATGGCCGCCTCCTCCAATTCTGGATCATGCTGCACTTCATCGACCTCCAAGGCAAACACCTTGGAGACTGAAAAACCACTGACTGAGCCAGAGGCATCGTAGGAAGCGGCTAGTCCACCGAGCAGTCCTGGCTTGGCTACAGGCGCAGCTTTAGGCGCAGGCACCGATGTCAGTGGTGGCGCTTGGTTTGCCGTTGGGAGCGGCGTTTTCGCAGCGGGCGCATTGGAAGGCGGCACTGAGGGTGCAACCGAGGCTGCGGGGGTAGAAAAAGGCGTGGATTTAACGATGGGCTTGGCAGCTGGCGTAAATTCAGCGGTGAAGTCCAACGAGTTGTCATCCTCCACATGCGGCGACTGTGCAGGTGCTGGAATATCTGTCAAGACCGGCAGACTCGGTTTGCCAGGAACTTGCTGGCTGGCGCTGACCAACGGCGATGGCGTTGGCCTAGGCGTTGGCATACGGGCTGCCTGCAATGCGGGCGCGATCTCTGGCTGCAAAAACTTCGCACCACTTCGGGCTAAGGTGTTTTGCAAATCATCGGGTGCAGTGCGTGCGTAGGCTAGATTGTTGGCAACTGCTGCAGATTTGGCTGCAGCACTGGGCGCTGGCGCACGGGCATTGATTTCTGAGCTTGAAAAATCAGAGCCCGGCGTGGTGGTCGATACACCACCGGCTGCGCCGTGCTTGGTTTTCCACCACTGCATGGACATTTGCGCCTCGATTTCGTCGATTTTTTTCAGCGTCATGGCCCGATCATCGGGGCGCGAGGGCATGGAGCTTTGAAAGAACGAAGGCCTAGCAGAAGCATCGCTAGGGCCAGCGCCAGTGGCTTCGCGGCGGCGCAATTTACGCAGCATATCGAACTCACGCTTGCGCACAAAATCGTTGCGCCTCTTGCGCTCGATCATCTCCTTGAGTGCTTGCTTGCTCAAACTTCCTTCTTTGACCGAGCTGGCTTCATCCAGATCATTCCACTGCGTGCCAGGACTACGCACGAACTTCACCATCTTGGAGAACAAGCCGCCGGGTGAGGTGTCGTCTTTTGCCATGAGGGTGGTTTATGCAGTGACTGTTGTGTGCTCAGTCTACAAGAAAAGAAGGGGTTAATCGCCAAACATTTTTTGTTTGAGCTCGCGGCGCTGTTGCGCTTCAAGCGACAAAGTGGCTGTAGGCCTGGCTATCAAGCGAGCAACGCCAATAGGCTCGCCGGTTTCATCACAGTAACCGTACTCGTCAGAATCGATACTGACAATCGATTGCTCGATTTTCTTGAGCAGCTTGCGTTCGCGGTCGCGCGTGCGCAGCTCAAGGGCGTGCTCTTCTTCGATCGTGGCTCGGTCTGCTGGGTCGGGCACGATCGAGGTGTCTTCACGCAAATGCTCGGTGGTCTCACCGGCATTAGACAGAATACCGTTTTTCAAAGCTACTAGCTTCAAGCGGAAGAAGGCCAATTGCTTGGCGTTCATGTATTCACTGTCGGGCATGGCAATGACTTCGGCATCACTGAGCTGATCTGGTGTTTTGGTTTTCCAGTTACCAGCGAGTTTGGGGTCTTTTTTGATCAGGACTTGGGGAGGAGGTGCGAGAACAGGTGCGGACATTGTGAAACTGGCCTTGGCTGCCGTGTTGCCGCCATGTGGCGACAAATTGGCAGGCGACGGCGCATAGGAGGGAACGACACGAGAGCCGGCCTTGGTCATCTTTTGGGGAGCAGGCATGGAGACAGCCGGTTTGGGGCTGACTGCCACAGCGGGTGTCGCTTTGGTGGCAACAAGTGCTGGCGCTTTTACCGGTGCTTTGGCTGCGGCTTTGGGCTGTGGCTTCGCTGCAGGTTTAACTGTTGGCTGGGCCACGGGCTTTTTAGACACATTCTTGCCTGCTGGGTTCGCGGCTGGCTTGGCAACAGGTTTAGCCGCTGGCTTAGAAGCTGGCTTGGAGGCTGGCTTTTTCTCGACCGTTTTGGCGACGACTTTGCCCTTGGTTTGCGGCTTAGCTACAGACTTCACCACTGGCTTGACAGCAGTCTTTTTCGCCACTGGCTTGGCCTTGACTGCTGTTTTACTGGCAGGTTTGGCAACCGGTTTAGCAGCTACTTTGGGCTCTGGCTTGGCCGCTTTTTTTGCAACCGGCTTGGCGATTGCTTTGGAAGCGACTTTTGCAGACGGTTTAGCCTTGTTGGCCGGCTTCGCAGTTGCCTTGATTGCTTTTTTCACCACATTGGATTTCTTGGCTGGGGCTTTCACTTCTTGTCTCCTCTGGGCGGTGGCTTGTGGTTTGACATCTTCCAAGCCAGCTTCCCTTGCTGCATAACTTCGGGTTATACCGCTTTTTACTGCTTCCACGGATTTGGAAGCGGCGCGCGATTGTAGCGATTTACCCGCCTCCTGTCCCACTTCGAAGCCCATCATTTTTAAAAATACGTCTAACATCGCTGATCTTGCCTTTAAATTCTTTTTAAATTACCTTGTTGAAACCGCTAACCAATCATCTGCCAGTGCCCTTATACGCTAAGGCACTGCTCCAAGCCTTGCAAAAAGATATCTTTGGGTAAATCGAGGCCAATAAACACCATTTTGGACAGGCGCTGCTCATCGTGCTCCCATTTAGGCCCTAAATCTGAGCCCATGAGCTGGTGCACACCCTGGAAGATCACCTTGCGCTCCGTGCCCTTCATATTGAGCACACCTTTGTAGCGCAGCATGCGCGGGCCGTAGATATTCACAATTGCGCCCAAAAAGTCTTCTAACTTCGCGGGGTCAAACGGCTTTTCTGAGCGAAAAACGAAGCTTTTCACATCATCGTCGTGGTGATGATGGTGGCCGCCTTGGCCATCCTTAGCATGCGAAGGATGGTCGCAATGCTCGCCATGTTCGTGGTTATGCGCGTGATCGTGGTGATGATGATCGTGATCATCTTCCTTCAGAAAATCAGGGTCAATATCGAGCTTGGCATTCAAATTGAAGCCGCGCAGATCAAACACCTCGCTGATCTTCACAGCGCCAAAATGCACGGCTCGCATGGGCGCACGCGGATTCATGTGCTTCAAGCGATGAACAAGCGCATCCACCTCGTCTTTGGCCACCAAGTCGCTCTTGCTGATGAAAATTTGATCGGCAAAACCCACCTGGCGGCGCGCTTCTTGGCGATCATTGAGCTGATTGACAGCGTGTTTGGCATCGACCAAGGTGAGGATTGAATCGAGCAGGTATTGCTCAGCAATTTCATCGTCCATAAAAAAGGTTTGTGCCACCGGGCCGGGGTCGGCCAAACCGGTGGTTTCAATCACCACGCGTTCAAAATGAAGTTCGCCTTTGCGCTTTTTTTCCGCTAAATCGCGCAAGGTGGTGCGCAGGTCTTCCCGAATCGTGCAGCAAATGCAGCCATTGCTCATCTGAATGATTTGCTCATTCGTGTCGGCCACCAAAATATCGTTGTCAATATTCTCTTCGCCGAACTCATTCTCAATCACGGCAATTTTCTGGCCATGCGCTTCAGACAGCACACGCTTGAGCAGCGTCGTTTTGCCCGAACCGAGAAAACCGGTGAGAATCGTGGCAGGAATTAAAGCCATAAAAATCCAATTAAATCAAAGGGTTAAGTGATTTTTTAGCGCTACAAGGTATTTGAATCAAGTTGGGGAGTGTAGCGGGTAAATCAAGGCGATGCAGGTCTTGTCTTGCGATTTGCATAGAGTTTGTGCATTACTATGAAATTCATAGCATACTATGTATATTTCATGTCGGCAAAAGCACCATATGCTTGATTATTCATGAACCTCAAATGCCCTCGCTCCCCCCCACCCGCTCGCAATGGCTGTGGGAGAAAAGCCTTGCTGCACCGCAACAACTAAAATACACCCAGTGAGCACTAAAACCTACCTCAACGCCGATCTGCACTGCCACAGCGTGGTCTCGGACGGCACACTTGAACCTGAAGCACTGGCCGAGCGGGCTGCCAAAAACGGAGTCGAACTCTGGGCGCTGACTGATCACGATGAAATTGGCGGCCAAGCCAGAGCAGCAGCAGCAGCACACGCCCACGGCATGGCCTACCTCACCGGCACTGAAATCTCGGTGACTTTCGCGCATGAGACGGTGCACATTGTTGGCCTCGGTTTTGATGCAACCGACCCCACCATGCAAGCCGGCTTAGCTGCCACGCGCGGCGGGCGCGGGCAGCGGGCGCAGGAAATCAGCGATGGCTTGGCCAAAGTTGGCATTGCGAATGCATATGAAGGCTCGCTCAAATATGTGGGCAACCCAGAATTGATCTCACGCACGCACTTTGCGCGATTTTTGGTCGAAACTGGCGTGTGCAGCAGCACCCACGATGTATTTCGCCATTACCTGACCGAAGGAAAACCCGGCTTTGTGCCGCACCGCTGGGCCAGCTTGGGCGATGCGGTGCGCTGGATCACAGCCTCGGGCGGCGTGGCGGTGATTGCGCATCCCGGGCGCTACAAGTTCACAGCGAATGAAGAATACGCGCTGTTTTCAGAATTCAAAACCCACGGCGGGCAGGCAACTGAGGTTGTCACCGGCAGCCACACCGCAGCCGAATATTTGAAATATGCCGACATGGCAAAAGAGTTCGATCTGGCCGCTTCGCGCGGGAGCGATTTCCACAGCCCCGAAGAGAGCCACACCGATCTGGGCTCATTGCCTTATTTGCCCGGCTCGCTAACCCCCGTGTGGGAACTGCTCCAAGAGCGCATTCAAACACCCTATTTTTAAGCAAAATAGGCCTCTGCCCGGCATAAAGTATGCGCAGAGTGCTCTTCTTTTTATAGCGTTTAATTTGTCTATCACGCCATCGCTCCTCCAGCCCACCAGTCGCGCCACCGCTTGGGGCATTGCGTACACGGTGTTTGCGGCGCTGTGCTTCTCAGTCCTCGATACCACCAGCCAGCTGATTGGCCTAGCCGCGCCGATTGTGATGGCGCAGTGGCTGCGCTATGGCATTCAGATGCTCTCCAGCGGATTGGTTTTGTCCACCACCGGCGAGCTGGCGCATCTGCGCATCACGCGCCCTCGCCTGCATATTGCGCGCGGGCTGCTCATGGTGTGCACCACGATGCTGGGCTTTGGCAGCTTGCGCTATGTGCCGGTGGCTGATTTCACCGCGATTGTGATGCTCACGCCG
>JAYVJQ010000160.1:0-11328 GCA_043769055.1 Allobrachymonas sp. | reverse complement strand
CGGGGTGTAGATCACTTCGGTGACGTTGCCATCGACCTTGCCCCAGTAATTACCACTGCGGGTCATCGTAGTTTTCACGCCGGGCTGGCGCTCACGCACGCGGAAAGGGCCTGTTCCGTTGGCACGGAACGACGCGGCATTTTCAATGCCTTTGCGGCGATCCACTGGCTTGGTGGCTTGATTGGCCTCGCTCCATTTTTTGCTCATGATGTACACGAGCGAGATCACTTCGGGCAAGATGGGGAACGGTGCTTTGGTCACGAATTCCACGGTGAAATCATCGACCTTGCGAATTTCCGACACGTCGTTTGTGTAGCTCTTCATGTCTGAGCCATCGCCGCCCGAGCGCTGGAAGGAGAAGACCACATCGTCAGCAGTAAACGGTGTGCCATCATGAAACTGAACGCCTTTGCGCAGCTCAAAGCGCCACACTGTGGGCGAGGTTTGCTTCCAAGATGTGGCCAGCAAGGGTGCTAGGCTCAAATCTTTATTACGCCCCGTGAGACCTTCATACACATTGCCTGTGACGCTCAGTTGCAGCGATTCATTGAGCGAATGCGGATCCATTGAGAGCGCATCGCCTTGGTTGCCGATGCGAATCGTCTTTGCATTTGCTATCGAAGTAATAGCGCTCAGTGCAATGATTGCAACGGCGATTGCGGCTTTTTTACCTAAAAACATAGTTTTCTCCTAACTAAAATCAAATTGCAGGCAAAGCCTGCTCCACCAAACTTGCAAAGAGCGCGCTGCCCAGCGGCAGCACCTCATCGTTAAAGTCATATTTGCTGTTGTGCAAGAAGCATGCGCCCTCGCCGCCTTGCCCCAGGCGCAGATAGGCACCCGGCTTGGCTTGCAGCATGAATGAAAAATCTTCAGCGCCCATGCTCGGATCGAGATTGCGCTTCACATGCGCCTCGCCCACGAGCGAAGCAGCCACCCCCGCAGCAAAATTGGCCTCGGGTGCCGAGTTGATCGTGGCGGGGTAAATCCGCTCGTAATGCACTGCGGCAGTTGCACCGAAGCTTTGCGCGATACCGCTGCATAGTTCGCGCAAACGCTGCTCAATCATGTTTTGCACCACAGGGCTGAAGGTGCGCACTGTGCCCACCAAAGTCACCTCACCGGGAATCACGCTCATCGCATGCACATCACCTGCTTGCATTGCACATAGGCTGATGACTGCGGTGTCAACGGGCTTGACATTGCGCGAAACAATGCTTTGCACCGCGGTGATGATATGCCCCGCTACCAGCACCGGGTCGACCGTGAGATACGCATGCGCACCGTGGCCGCCTTTACCAGTGATGGTGATCGTGATGCGATCTGCAGCGGCCATGATCGGGCCGGGATTGATGCCGATCTCACCTGGGCGCAAGGCTGGCGCGTTATGCATGGCAAAGACGGATTCCACCGGGAAGCGCTCAAACAAACCCTCCTCGATCATCACTTTCGCGCCTGCAAAGCCTTCTTCGCCGGGCTGAAAGATCAGCACGGCCCTGCCCTCGAAATTGCGTGTTTCGGCCAGATAACGGGCTGCACCAGTCAGCATCGTGGTGTGGCCATCATGCCCGCAGCCGTGCATCAGGCCGGGCTTGACAGATTTCCAAGCCACATCGCCATGCTCGGTCATGGGCAGGGCATCCATATCAGCGCGCAGGCCAATCATGCGATTTGATTTCACCTTGCCATGAATCAAGCCCACCACGCCGGTTTTGCCAATGCCGGTATGAATTTCATCGACACCACACAATTCCAAGGCCTGGCGTACGCGGCTCGAGGTGTAAATTTCTTCAAAGCCCAGCTCGGGATGCGCATGCAAATCGCGGCGAAACGCGGTGAGCTCCGGATGGAACTCACGGATTCGCGCGAAGGCGCTTCCATTGGCTTTCAAACGTGGTGCGAGCATCTCTTCAATACCCCTTGCCGCCCACGCGCAAACGCGGATCGACCACAAAATACAGCAAATCCACCACCAAATTGATCGTCACAAAGATCAGCGCCACGATGCACAGATAGGCGGCCATCACCGGAATATCGGCAAACGTCACAGCTTGAATAAACAGCAAGCCCATGCCCGGCCACTGAAACACCGTCTCTGTGATGATGGCAAAGGCGATCAGGCCGCCCAGCTGCAAGCCGGTGATCGTCATCACCGGCACGAGCGTGTTTTTCAGGGCATGGCCGAAATGAATCGCGCGATTGGAGAGGCCGCGAGCGCGAGCAAACTTAATGTAATCCGTGCGCAGCACTTCCAGCATTTCAGCGCGCACCAAGCGCATGATCAGCGTGAGCTGGAAGACGGCCAGCGTGACGGCTGGAAGCACGATGTGATGCCAACCTTTGGGGGTAAGCAAGCCACTGCTCCACCAGCCAATTTGCACCACATCACCCCGACCAAAGCTGGGGAACCAGCCCAGCCACACCGCAAAAATCAAGATTAATCCGATACCTACAAGAAATGCAGGTAGAGATACTCCAAGCAGAGAAATCGTCATAAACACTTGGCTTAAGAAACTACCCCTACGCAGCGCCGCGTATACGCCCATCGGAATGCCCACAATCAATGCGATGCTCGCAGCCACTAAGGCCAACTCAAACGTCGCGGGAAACCGCTCTGCAATTAAGCGCGAGACTTTCGCACCTTGCCGCAAGGAGAGCCCAAATTCGCCTTGCACTGCGTTGCCCAAAAACGCACCGAACTGCACGATGAAAGACTTATCCAGCCCCAAATCGGCGCGCAACTCGCGGATCTGCTCTGGCGTGGCATCTTGCCCCAGCAAGAAGACCACCGGGTCGCCCACATACTGAAACAGCATGAAAGCAATGAAGGCCACGGTGATCATGACGATCACGGCTTGGATGAGGCGCTGGAGGATAAATGCAAACATTGATGTACTTATAGCAAGACAGTGATGCTAGCAGAGCAAAAATCGCGCCCGCATGGGGTTTACAGCAGTTTGTCCTTTATACGACTTATACGTATAGCCGTATGAAAGACACAAATCAGGCGTTTCTGACACCCGATTCCACATGCCCGGCAGGCACATGGTCGGCAGCGGATTGCACATGGCCGGTTTGATCGTCGAAGAAAAAATCAGGCTCGAATTCGCGCAGAAATTCGCCTTTTTCTAAGCCGCCGAGGAACATGGCCTCATCCACGGTGATGTTCCAAGCCATGAGTGTGCGAATCGCCCGCTCGTGCGCGGGGGCGCTGCGGGCGGTCACCAGCGCGGTGCGGATGCGGATGCTGGCTGAGCCTTCGCTTTGCAGTCGGTGCAGGGCTTCGAGCAAGGGCTTGAAGGGGCCGGGCGGCAGGGGCTGATCGGCCTTCTTCACTTCATTTTTGATGAACTTATCCAACCCGCCTTTGGCATACACGCGCTCGGCTTCGTCAGAAAACAGCACCGCATCGCCATCGAATGCGATGCGCACTTCATGGGGATGCAACTGGCTGGCTTTCACTGAGCGGGTGGCCACAGTAGCGGCTGGAAAACCTGCGCCCAGCGCAGAGCGCACATCATCAGACTGCGCCGAGAGAAACAAATTGGCATGCAACGGGCGCAAATAGCGCCAAGGCGGTTCGCCGCGCGTGAAGGTGCAGCGCGCAATCTGTAGCTTGTAATGCTCAGCGCTTTTCATCACGCGCAGGCCGCTCACAGGATCATTGCGCGAGAGGATCACCACCTCTACGCGTTGCTCACCACCTTCATTGAAAGCCAGCAGCTTCTTCACCAGCGAGAAAGCAACGCCGGGCTTTGCAGGTTGATCCACGCGATCCATTTGCATCGCCATGTAGGCTTTGTCATTCGCTTGCTCGAAGACTTGGTTTTCTTCCTCTAAATCAAACAGCGCACGCGAAGAAATCGCCACCACCAACTTGCCTTGAAGCGATGCGGCCATTTACTTCACCAATTGATTGAGCTGAATAATCGGCATCAGCACGGCCAGCACAATCAGCAGCACCACCACACCCATCGCCACAATCAAAAGCGGCTCTAGGATGGTGGCCAGCGCCATCGAGCGGCGCTGCACTTCGCTAGAGAGTTGCTTGGCAGCGCGTTGCAGCATGGCGGGCAGCTCGCCGGTTTGCTCACCCAAGCGGGCAAACATCGAAATCAAACCGGGGAAGTTTTTCTTTTGAGCTAAAGCGCTTGCCAGCGGCGCGCCTTCGCGCACGAGGGTGTGCGCATCGAGCGCTTCAGCGCGCATGGCGCGGTTGTTCAATGTTTCTGCGGCGGCTTGAAGCGCTTTGAGAATCGGTACACCCGCTCCTGCAAGCATGGCCAAGGTGGAAGCAAATCGCGCCGCATTGAAAGTGCGCGCGAGCTTGCCGATGATGGGCAGGCGCAACCAAGCCGCATCCATTTGCAAGCGAATTGGCTCAATTCTCCTTGCGTAGACTGCGCCAAATGCTCCTAAAACAAGAGCAATGCCCACATAGATTCCCCAGCTTCGCACAAAGGCAGAAATGCCCAGCATGATTTGCGTCAGAACAGGCAAGGCTTTTTTACTGCCTGCAAACACGCCAGCCACTTGCGGCACGACGTAGGTCACAAGGAAAATCACAATGACGATGGCAACCAGCGTCACGATGGCAGGATACAGCGACGCGCCGATCAGCTTGGCTTTAAGCTCTTGGCTTTCTTCCAAATCATCGGCCAGCTTCTCAAGCACGGTGGCCAAATGCCCCGAGGCTTCGCCGCTGCTGACCACCGCGCGGTAAATGTCGTTGAATTCACGCGGGTGCTGACTTAATGCTTTGGCAAAGCTCGAACCCGCATTGACCTCAGCGCGCAGCGCCGCCACGATGTTGCGCTGTTTGTCGTCTTCCGCTTCATCGGCCAGCGCGGTGAGCGAACGCTCCAGTGGCAGGCCTGCGGCAAGCAAGCCGGAGAGCTGGCGCGTCCACACAGCGAGCATCGTGCTGGAGAATACCCTGCGGCCAAACAGCTCGATCTGCCCCCAAGATTTCTTTTCACCTGCGACCTCGCCCATGACCGCATCCACGGCCATCGGCACAAGAGCTTGCGCACGCAGCATATTGCGCGCAGACTTCACAGAGTCAGCCTCAATCACGCCCTTGCGCGGCGCGCCTTGTGCATCGAGGGCTTCAAATTGGTAGGCGGGCATGAGTGTTTAGAAGTCTGCTTTTCAAGCAGCGGCGGCATCGCCACCGCGCACAACATCTGCAAACAAATCGGCAGCGCTGATGGTGAGATCGACGCTTTGCATAGTGACACCTTGCCCAACTGCAAAAGCACGCAAAATCCATTCTTCATTCGTGCTGCGACGGTACACCTCGGCTGTGAGTGCTTCAGGGTCAATCAACACAAACTCTTGCAACGAAGGCATGTTGCGATAAGCTTCAAATTTGTGTCCGCGATCAAAGGCGGTGGTGCTAGGCGAGAGCACTTCTACAACCAGCTTGGCTTCGCTTTTGATCATGCGATCCTGTGCATCACGCTCGCTACACGTCACAAAAACATCAGGATAGAAATAGCTGTTGGCTCTCTCGACATTCAGCTTCACATCTTGCATGAAGACGCGGCAAGCAGTGCCTTTCAGATGCTGGCGTATCGAAGTAGCGACATTGAGAATCACAGTGGCGTGGTTATCCGAACCGCCTGCCATTGCAAAAACCTCGCCCTGAAAATATTCGTGGCGAACCGTTTGGTTTTCATCCCACGCCAGAAAATCAGATGCAGTGAAGACGGATTTCTCGAAGGCTAGGCCCATGATGAAACTCCTGAAAGTTTTGCTATTGTCATTTGCTTTTAATCGCGCGTCACGCGCACGACTTCTTCGGCGCTGGTGATGCCTGCGCGCACCAAGCGCTCGCCGTCTTCTCGCATGAGCTGCATTCCAGTGGCAAGCGCTGCAGTGCGTACTTCGCTTTCGGCGGCTTTTTGGTGGATCAAATCGCGGATCGAATCATTCACTTGCAGTAGCTCAAAGATGCCCGTGCGACCTTGATACCCACTGCGCGGGTCGCCAGGTATTTGCAGCTTGCGCACGAGGCGCTGGGCGAGTACGCCGAGCAGTGATGAGGAAAGAAGGAAGGGCTCAACGCCCATGTCCGTCAAGCGCGTCACAGCGCTGCTGGCATCATTGGTGTGCAAAGTAGCCAGCACCAAGTGGCCAGTAAGCGAGGCTTGAATAGCGATTTGCGCGGTCTCGTAATCGCGGATCTCGCCGATCATGATCACATCGGGGTCTTGCCGCAAAATCGCACGCAGGGCTTTGGCAAAAGTGAGATCAATCTTGGCGTTGACCTGCGTTTGACCAATGCCGGGCAGCTCGTATTCAATCGGGTCTTCCACTGTCATGATATTTGTGCTGCCTGCATCGAGCTTGGAGAGCGCACCATACAGCGTGGTGGTTTTACCCGAGCCGGTGGGGCCCGTGACCAAAATAATGCCGTGTGGTTGCCTGACCAAATTTTCAAAACTCTTGAGCATTTGGCCTTGCATGCCCACAGCCTCCAGCGTGAGCTTGCTGGCGGTTTTATCGAGCAAGCGCAGCACGGCGCGCTCGCCATGTGCAGAGGGCAATGTACTCACGCGTACATCCATCGCGCGCGTGCCGATGCGTAAAGATATACGGCCATCTTGCGGTAAGCGTTTCTCAGAAATATCCAGCTCGGCCATGATTTTCAGGCGCGAGATCAGCGCGGCATGCAAGGCGCGGTTGGGCTGCACGACTTCGCGCAGCGTGCCGTCCACACGAAAGCGCACACTCGATGTGCGCTCATAAGGCTCGATGTGAATATCACTTGCCCCATCGCGCGCAGCTTGCGTGAGCAAGGCGTTGAGCATGCGGATAATGGGCGCATCGTCTTGGTTCTCCAGCAAGTCTTCAATGGCTGGCAGCTCCTGCATGATGCGCGACAAATCCGCATCGCTTTGCACCTCGCTGACCACCGTGGCGGCGCTGGATTCGCCTTGCGAGTAGGCTGCACTGATGCGCTGGATGAGTGCCTCTGGCGCTATATTTTCTATAGCAAACTGTGTATATTCTGTGCCGGGGGGGGCATATTTTCTCATGATTTCTGCAATGGCGGCGCGTGCAGATGCATCGCTCATCCAGAGCGTGGCATCAGGGCCGTCTTGCGACAGCAGCACTTGCTGGCTGCGGGCAAAGGCGTAGGGGAGCGGGTAGCTGGTGACCATGCGAGTTCAAGGCTTAGTGGATGGCACACTGGTTAGAGGTGCGGGCGTTTTGCTGGGCGAGGTGCTGGAGTTTTTCAGCGGCAACTGGGGCGGCATCACGGGCGCTTCATTGATGCCGAGTGGCGCGCTGGGTGCTGGTTGTGCATCTTTCTGGCCTGCACGCATGTATTCATACCGATCCAGTGAGAGCGCATCGGTTTGCTGAGAATCGCGCACGACCATCGGTCGCAAAAAGACCATCAAATTCGTTTTCTTGCGGCTGCGTGCCTCACTTTTGAAGAGGTTGCCAAACAGGGGCACATCACCCAATCCTGGTACTTTTTCTTGATTGCCAGAGAACTCATCGGAGAGCAAACCGCCCAGCACGATGATGCCGCCATCATCGACCACCACATTGCTCTCAATCGAGCGCTTGTTGGTGATCAGGCCGCTGGCAGAATTGACCGAGCTGGCCTGCACGCTAGAGACTTCTTGGAAGATTTGCAGGCGCACCGTGCCGTTTTCGCTGATCTGAGGTTTGACACGCAAAGTCAAGCCTACATCTTTGCGCTCGATGGTTTGGAATGGATTGGTCGCGCCACCGCCGCTGGCGCCCGTGTTGGTGAATTGACCTGTCACGAAGGGCACGTTTTGGCCGACGACGATTTTGGCCTCTTCATTGTCCAGTGTGAGTAAATTGGGGGTGGACAGCACATTACCATCGCCCGTGCTCTCTAAAAAGCGAGCCAGAAAGCCCAGCACATACACGCCATTGGTTTCACGTGCGAGGCCGAAATTGATGCCTTTGCCGGGGGAGACTGTGCCAGCCGCCGCGCCAGCCGCGAGGCTGATGATATTGTTGCCGCCAGCGCCAAAGTTCGTGCCCAGCAGGCCAATGTTTTTATCGCCTTTGTTGCCCAAAGCGCCTTGCCACTGAATACCAAACTCTGCGGCGCGATCCGAATTGACTTCGGCAATGAGCGATTCCACAAACACTTGCGCACGCCGCTGATCGAGCTTGTCAATCACGGCGCGCATCTGGCGGTATTGTGGCTCAGCGGCGGTGATGATGAGTGAGTTGCTGGCTGGATCGGCTTGGATTTGTCCGCCCGTGCTGGGCTGGCCAGAAGATGACATGGGCGCTGCGCCGCTTGCGCCGGAGGCTGATGCTGGACGAGCACCTTGCCCGCTAGCGCCGCCAGAGCCATCGGCACTGATGGCGGCGCGCAACGTGGCAGCGAGTTTCACTGCATCAGCATTTTTCAGATGCACCACATAGATGTTGCCGGCATCACCATTGGCCGTTTTAGCCGGTGCTTGATCGAGCTTGTCGATTAGCGATTTAATCAAATTCACGCGCGCGGGGTTGGCCGCACGCACGATCACTGCGTTGCTGCGCGGCTCGGACGCGATGCTGGTTTTGTAGGAATTGTCGGATTGGCCTTGGCCTGCGGCTGCTACGCTGCCAGAATCGGTCAGGCGAATCAGTAAGGGCACGAGATCGGCAGCCAACGCATGTTTCAGAGGGAAAATCTCTAAATCAGTGGCGTTGGACACATCCAAGGCAGCGATGATTTTGTTAATGCGCTGCAAGTTATCAGCGTAGTCGGTGATGATGAGCGAGTTGTTGCCGGGGTTGACGTTGATCGTGTTGTTGGGGCTGATCAGCGGGCGCAGCACGGCCACCAAGTTGTTGGCATTCTCATGGTTCAAACGGAAAATTTGCGTCAGGATTTGATTGCCGCTAGCTTTGACTTCCCCCGCATTGACCGCGCCGCCTTGCAGCTTGGCCTCAGCTTCTGGCACCACTTTGTAAATACCCGCTGCCTCGACCACAGCAAAGCCTTGCAATCGCAGAGCCGCGAGGAATTGGTTGTAGGCACTGCTGGCAGGCACGGCGCGCTCGGTGGTCAAATTCATCTGGCCTTTGACGCGCGGATCGACCACGATGTTGCGGTTCAAAATCACGCCGAATGTTTTGGCGACTTCAGCGATTTCAGCGTTCACAAAATCGAGCTTGATGCCACCCTCGCTGCGTGTTGCACCTGTGCTGGCAGTTGCGGGCGTTTGCGCTGCTGCATGGCCAATTTTTGAGGAAAATAGGCCAGTAGCCGGTATGAAACCTGCACTGATTGCTATAAAAAGCGTAGTAAATGACAAATGAGATAGCTTAAGTTTCATGATTAACCCAATGAAATCAGTGATTTGGCGCCTTGCCTGCGGCCAATGATGTTGAGCACATTGCCCAAAGCGGCTTCGCTGCCCTGCGCAGCACTGGCCTGGCCAGAAAAACGAATGCGAGAACCCACGACTTGCCCCGAGCCAGACAGCTGCAAAGCCCCTTGCAGAGTTTGCAAATTGATGGCGGGCACATCGCCGCCGGAGAGCTGCAAGCGATAGTCACCCAGTGGACTGAGTGTGGATAAGCGAGAAGACATTGAGAGTAAATCCAGCTGCGCATTGCCTTTTAAAGCCATGCGTCCGGCAGCCCAATCCACTTGCAATGAAGGCGTAGAGAGCGTGAGCTGGCCACGCGGATCGAGCGTGTTCCACGGCGCGCCAAGACCAGCGAGCCACTGCGCAGGCAGATTGACGGAGGCTTGGCCCACCTGCACGCCAGCCCTCTGCCAACCCGCAGAAATGACCAACTGCACCGGCTGTTTGGCACAGCAGGGCAACTCCACCTGCATGACAGCGCCGCTCCAGCTGGGCCATAGCTTCCAGAGCATGCGCCCGGGCAGAGAAGCTGCATCTTGCGTGCCTTCGCCTCCCGTTAAAAATAATTGTGCCGAGCCGCGCCACACTGAGCCTTCTGGCTCAGCCAGCAGCACATGCCCGTTGGTGGCGGCTTGCACGCCACGCGCCAGCCAAGCAGCCGGTGCAAAGGCGATCAGCGCGCCCACAGCGCCGATCAGCGCCGCGCTGCACGCAGTGCGCCAGTGGCTGGGGGCTTGAGGGACAGGTGAGCGGCGTTTCATGGCGTGTGCTTATCGGTTGGGTAAGCCGAGCACGAGTTGACCATCCCACGCAGTTGCCGCAGCAACCGCTGCTGTTGCAGTGGTGGCGGATGCTGCGGATGCCGCAGACTTTTGCAATTTCAATTCAGTGGGCACGAGTCGCGCATTGGCGCGCACCTGCGCCAGCCACTGCGCCAGCGCATCGCCGCTCACAGCACGCAGACTCACGCTGGCGCGCTCATTGCTCACCGACAGTGTTGCACCTGCGCCCAGTGTTTTGACCGAAGATTCCAGCGCGCGTAGCGATTCGTCGTAACTCAAGCTGCGCTGCGCTTTGAGGCTGGCCGCCTCAGTGGCTTGCGCGCGCATGAGCTGCAGCTTTGCTTGCACTTGCGGGGCGGCTTCCCGCGCGGTGCGCAGTTTGGCAAGTGCTGGCGCAATGCCCACCCACCACAGCAAGGCAAGTGCGATCAGCAGCGCAGCTGCAGCCACCAAGCTGCGCTCACGTGGCGCAAAGGCATTCCAGCGTTTGAGCAATTCATTCATCGCGCACCGCCTTCTGCCTTGTGCGAGATGATCAACCGCTGCGCATCGCTGCGCACAGCCAGGCCGGCGTATTGCAGCTTGGGAGCGAGTGCATCGAGCTGCGAGGCAGGCAGATTGGTACCATTGATCGAGATTTCATTTGCTATATATTCAATAGCATTCGGCGCAGTATTCATGCCGGCTATTGATGCAAAACGTGCATAAATACTCTCAAAATCTCGCCCGCTGAGCTGCCCCTGCGATTGGCGCAGGCTGGCCAGCTCGCGCTGCATTTGCAGCGGCGCATCGACCACCACTTTCACATTCGGGAAGCTGCTGGAGAGAATTTGCTTCATCTGATCGCGCTGCGCTTGTACTTGCGAGCTTTCTTTCCAAGCCCAGAGGTTCAAGCCAAGAATATTGGCCAGCACGATCAGCACCGCGCCCAAGCGCGCTGCACGCCACTGCGGTGCCAGAGCGAAATTGCGTAGGCCCTCAAGGATTTTTTGCAGTGCCCGGCCTGAGCCGGTGAGCACCACATCACCTTGCGCCAAATCCAGCCCCAATGCCTTGGCTTGCGCAGCAGATTGCATGGCCCATTGGCTGCTTTGCAGGACCTGCACACGCTGCTGTAAGGCTGATTCAGTCATGGCGGCTACGGCGGGCTCGGCAGTCAAAGGCAACTCGGGGGGCAAGTC
>JAYVJQ010000159.1:0-4575 GCA_043769055.1 Allobrachymonas sp. | reverse complement strand
GTGACGAGCTCTTTCACGTATTCTGGGCTCTCGACGGCGAGGTCGTAGCGCAAGCCTGAGCCGATGAGGATTTTCTTCACACCGGGCAAGGCACGGCCTTTGCGATAGAGCTGGATCAGGCTTTCGTGGCTGGTGTTGAGATTGGGGCAGATGCCGGGGTAGACGCAGCTGGGTTTGCGGCAGGCGGCCTCGATCTCGGGCGTTTTGCAGCCGATGCGGTACATATTGGCCGTGGGCCCGCCCAGATCGCTCACCACGCCGGTGAATCCGGGGATAGTGCGCATGGTCTCAACTTCTTTGAGAATGCTTTCTTCGCTGCGGCTTTGGATGATGCGGCCTTCGTGCTCGGTGATGGAGCAAAAGGTGCAGCCGCCAAAGCAGCCGCGCATGATGTTCACACTGAAGCGGATCATTTCCCAGGCGGGGATTTTTGTTTCGCCATCGTGCTTGCCGTTTGCGTCTGAATAGCTCGGATGCGGGCTGCGCGCATAGGGCAGGTCGAATACCAAATCCATCTCCGCCGTGGTGAGTGGAATCGGCGGTGGCGTGATCCACACGTCTTGCGAGATCGTGCCTTCGCCGTGTTGCTGCACGAGGGCGCGGGCGTTGCCGGGATTGGTTTCTAAGTGCAGCACGCGGTTGGCATGGGCGTACAACACAGGATCGTCTTTGACCTGCTCATACGAGGGCAGGCGCACCACGGTTTTGTCACGCGGCGGGTTGGCCATGCCGTTTTTGCGTTGTACCGCAGGGTTGGGCACGAATTTGAGAGGTTGAATGCGTGCGCCCACCAAATCCGTTCGCCCTGAGCTTGGCCTGTCCTGAGCTTGTCGAAGGGTCGAAGGGCTGGATGGGGCTTCGACAAGCTCAGCCCGAACGGGAGTGGCTTTATTGAAGACTTTTAGGGCAGTAGCCGGCATAGAATCAGCGCAGAGTGCTATTAAATCAGTAGTATCTACGGTGTTCTCTTGCACGCAGGTGCCGCCTTGCTCGCGCGCCAAATCCGCGCTCATCATGTACGGATTGACGTGTTGGTCCACGCGGCCCGGCTCATCCACGCTGGTGGAATCGATTTCAAACCAGCCTTCGATGGACGAGCGCCGCACAAAGGCCGTGCCGCGCACATCGGTGATGTCTTCGATCTTTTCTTTGCGGCCCAAGCGATGCGCAATTTCCACAATCGCTCGCTCGGCATTGCCATAAAGCAAGATGTCTGCCTTGCTATCCAAAAGAATAGAGCGGCGCACTTTGTCTTGCCAATAGTCGTAATGCGCGATGCGGCGCAAGCTGCCTTCGATGCCTCCGAGCACGATGGGCACATCGGGATAGGCCTCTTGGCAGCGCTGCGAATAAACCAGCGAGGAGCGATCTGGCCGCTTGCCACCTTGGCCACCGGGGGTATAGGCATCGTCACTGCGGATTTTGCGATCTGCCGTGTAGCGGTTGATCATGGAATCCATGTTGCCCGCCGTCACGCCGAAGAAGAGATTGGGTTTGCCCAAAGCCTTGAACGGCGTGGCGCTCTGCCAAGCCGGCTGCGCGATGATGCCCACGCGAAAGCCTTGGTTCTCTAGCATGCGGCCAATCACGGCCATGCCGAAGCTGGGGTGATCGACATACGCATCGCCGGTGACGATGATGATGTCGCAGCTGTCCCAGCCGAGAGATTCCATCTCTGCGCGGGTGGTGGGCAGGAATTTGGCAGTGCCAAAGCGGCTTGCCCAGTATTTGCGGTAGCTGCCTAGGGGCTTAGCATCGCGGGGGAAGAGCGATACGTCGCTGAAGATGGCAGGGCGGGCAGTCATAGGGCTCTATTGTAAGTTTTTGGCATTGGTCATTCTTCACTCCTGTCGATGGCCTTGATCCATTCACCTCAATCGTGCGCAACACAATGCTTTCTAGCGCATACCCCATTGACACTCAGCGCATTATTCATTCAAGATGCTAGACTGTGCTGGATTGTGAAAATAAAACTAAAGTATTCATTTTTATGCGAAAAAAGGGCGGTAGAAGTCAACAACGACAGACATCACCATGCGTAATTTTTCAGAGATGACTCAGGCGACTGTTGCCGTATCGGATCTTCCGAAATACCTGCCGCTCAATGGACCTTCTTTGCAACAAGCCCTGATGTTGTTGATCAAAAAAGGCAGCATGCTAGAAGATGCCTTGACCCATGCCGAGGCATTGCGTATCACGCAATATTTGCATTTGGAGCATTTTTTGACCGATACGGTGATTTCATTTGATGCGCAAAGCAAAGAGCAAGCTCGCTTGATGCTTATTCTGGCGGGTGAGGTGAATTTTCGTTTGCGCGATGCGGGCCACAGCCGCTCACAATACTCTCCCGTTGATCAGCACGAGCGTTGGGCAACGGCCAGCGAAGGGGCAACCTTGGGCTTGGTGCATGCATTTGCTGGTTTGTCGAGTCGTTTCGTTGCGCAGGCCACCTCAGAACTGTTGGTGGCCTCGATCTCGCGTGAAACTTTTCACACGATGAAGCAGCAGCAACCAGCTTTAGCGCTGCGTTTTCTTGAAATGGTGACCCGGGAGCTGGCCTTGGTAGCGTTGGATCATGAGCGAAGCTTGCAGGCCATGAACAATGTGGCGCGCAGCATGCAAAACATGATTGATGGCGAGGCGGGCGCCACGCGCCCCGCAGGACTCTCAGAATTGCGATGATGTCAGTTTGAGGCTGGCAGCAACGATAATCCTTGCATGCCTGAGACATTGCTAGAGCTGCCCACGCAGCGCCCCCGCTCCAAAACCGAACTCTTCACCACCTTTGCCAGCATCGCGCTGCAAGGCTTTGGCGGTGTGCTGACCATCATCCAGCGCGAGATGGTCGATAAGCGGCGTTGGCTCAGCCAAAAAGAATTCACTGAAGATTGGGCGGTCTCTCAAATTTTGCCCGGCGGCAATGTGGTCAACCTGTGCATCATTTTGGGTAATCGTTACTTCGGCTGGCGCGGCGCGCTGGCGGCGCTTTCGGGCATTTTGCTGCCGCCACTGGTGATCGTGCTGCTGCTTGCCACGCTCTACAACCAATTCGTGCATCTGCCCGAAGTGGCTGGCGCGGTGCGCGGTATGGGCGCTGCTGCGGCGGGGTTGATTGGCGCGGTCTCCCTCAAAATGATGGCGGGTTTGAAGCGAAATGAGATGGGAGCCGGCATCTGCGCTGCGCTGATTGCTATCACATTCGTAGCGGTTGGGCTGCTGCGCTGGCCCTTGGTCTATGTGGTGATAGGCCTGGGCGTGCCGGCATTTGCGTATGCGGTTTGGATGATTGGTAAAGCCTCTCGCGCGGGAGGCAGCGCATGACTTGGGATATTTGGCTCTCGCTATTTGGGCATTTCATCTTGATGTCGCTGTTGGCCATCGGCGGCGCAATCACCACCGCGCCCGATATGCAGCGCTTCGTGGTTGAAAAGCAAGGCTGGCTCAGCGATACGCAATTCACCAGTTGCATCGCCATTGCGCAAGCCGCGCCGGGGCCCAATGTGTTGTTCATTCCTCTGATTGGCTGGCAAATTGGCCTGCAAATCAGCGGCAGTTATTGGGATGCAACGGCGGGCTTGCTCGCCACCTTTATCGGCATCATGGTGCTCAGCAGCACGCTCACTTTCGCCGCCACGCGCTGGCTACAGCGCAATGCCGAGCATGTGGTGGCCCGCGCCAGCAAAGCCTCTCTTGCGCCAATTTCAATTGCGCTGCTGCTGGCCACCAGTTGGCTGCTGGCCTCCGCGCACAATGATGCCGCCAAGCACTGGCCGCTGTGGCTGTTCACCGCCGCTGCCTTGCTGCTGGCCTGGAAAACCAAGATGCATCTTTTGCTGATCTTGGGTGCTGGCGCGCTGCTTGGTGTTTTTGGAGTGATTTAGCGTGAGCAATACATTGATCCTGCGCGATCCACAGCCCGGCGACATGGGCTGGGTGATTGAGCAGCATGGCAAGCTCTATGCGCAGGAATATGGCTGGAATTGGGAGTTTGAAGCACTCGTCGCGGGTATTTGCGCCGATTTTGTGAAGAATTTTCAACCTGAGTGGGAGCGCTGCTGGATTGCCGAGCTGGGCGCGCAGCGCGTAGGCAGCGTATTTGTGGTGCGCAGCGATGAGCACACCGCCAAGCTGCGCATGCTGATCCTCACGCCCGAGGCGCGTGGCTTAGGCCTAGGCGCACGATTGACCGATGAAGCCATAGCCTTCGCACGCTTCAAAGGCTACAAGAAGATGATGCTGTGGACGAATTCTTGCCTCTTGGCTGCCCGCGCGATTTACGAAAAGCGTGGCTTCAAGCTGACTCAGAGCGAGCCGTACCAAGGCTTTGGCCAAACGGATTTGATCAGCGAGACTTGGCATCTCACGCTTTGACAGACGCTCTCGCGCAAGCATAACAATTCAAATCAGAACCAAGCACTCCGCCTATGGCGAGGCACATGCCGTCAGAACCAAACATCTAGATCAGTGCGCAAGAACGCATCGACCAAGAGCATTCCAGCATGTTCTTTCCGATGATGTGTGTCTAGAATGCAAGAAGCTAATCTGAAGGTTCTTGGCATGATCTCAACTTTTCCA
>JAYVJQ010000158.1:0-5420 GCA_043769055.1 Allobrachymonas sp. | reverse complement strand
CCCGAATACGCCTTTCTCAGGCCACAGCGCGCCAATAATCTAACAAATTCTAAGCAAAACAAGCCAATAGCCGGCATAAGATATGCGCAGAGTGCTATTTATTTAATAGTACGTAGAGCGTTTAAAATACGCACATGCTAGACCCTAACCTCCTCCGCAAAGACCTCAACTCGGTCGTCGCCGCGCTGCAAAAGCGCAAAAATCCTCAAGAATTTCTTGATGTGGCTGCGTACAGTGCGCTCGAAGCTGAGCGCAAAACCATCCAGACTCGCACTGAAGAGCTGCAAAACAAACGCAATACCTTGAGTAAATCCATCGGCTTGCTCAAAGCCAAGGGCGAGAGTGTGGATGCGGTGATGGCTGAGACGGGTGCGATCAAAACTGAGCTGGAAGCATCTGCTGCGCGTAATGATGCAATCGCAGCCGAGATGCAAACCATCCTCATGATGCTGCCCAACCTCCCGCACGAGAGCGTGCCTGTGGGTGCAGGCGAAGAAGGCAATGTGGAAGTGCGCCGCTGGGGCACTCCGAAGACTTTTGATTTCCAAGTCAAAGATCACGTTGACGTAGGCACACCGCTAGGCTTAGATGCAGATACCGGCGCCAAGCTCTCTGGCGCGCGCTTTACCTTCATGAAAGGCCAGATGGCCAAGCTGCACCGGGCGCTGGCGCAGTTCATGCTGGATGTGCAAACCAATGAGCATGGCTACACCGAGTGCTACACGCCTTACATCGTCAACCGCGATGTGCTGGAAGGCACGGGGCAGCTACCTAAGTTTGAAGAAGATATGTTTTGGGTCAGCCGAGGGGGAGATGAGACGGCACAAAAGCAATACCTGATCTCAACCAGCGAAATTTCGTTGACGAATTCGGTCAGAGACTCGATCCTCAACGAATCCGATCTCCCCATCAAACTCACCGCCCACAGCCCTTGCTTCCGCTCTGAAGCAGGCAGCTACGGCAAAGACACCAAAGGCATGATTCGCCAGCATCAGTTTGACAAGGTGGAAATGGTGCAAATCACGCATCCTGATAAGAGCTACGAAGCCTTGGAGCAGATGACGGGTCACGCCGAAGCTGTTTTGCAAAAGCTGGGCTTGCCCTACCGCGTCCTCGCGCTATGCACGGGCGACATGGGTTTTGGCGCTGCGAAAACTTATGACCTCGAAGTTTGGCTGCCCGCGCAAAACACCTTCCGCGAGATCTCATCGTGCAGCAACTGCGAATCCTTCCAAGCCCGCCGCATGCAAACGCGGTTTAAGAATGCGCAAGGCAAAAACGAGCTCGTGCACACTTTGAACGGCTCTGGTTTGGCTGTAGGCCGCACCTTGGTCGCCGTTCTAGAG
Organism: Allobrachymonas sp.; assembly: GCA_043769055.1. Lineage (GTDB taxonomy): Bacteria > Pseudomonadota > Gammaproteobacteria > Burkholderiales > Burkholderiaceae_C > JANMDU01. The sequence continues at coordinate 4,074 of JAYVJQ010000158.1, read as the reverse complement.
AACTACCAAAATGCAGATGGTAGCGTGACCGTGCCTGAGGCGCTGCGCCCTTACATGGGCGGCTTGGAGCGCCTGAGCGTTTAAGCTAAATTCTGATTCGACGCTACCAAAAACGGATGCCTCGTGGCATCCGTTTTTTTTGGCGTAATCACTCATTCAAAATACGTATCTCACGGTGTACGATGAACGTCCTAGTACCTCGCCCCAGAAATATCGAAACTGAATGAAAACGATGGATTCACGCTCACACCTAGACGCAAACCGCAGACATAGCTCGGCTATGGCGAGGATTTGTAACGACGGTGTGGGCGTGAAGACGCGTTTTCATGTTTCGATATGTCTGGGACGAGGTACTAGGCACTGAGCAAGCGCCATCGAGACGATCCAACCCAAGCCAACTGAGGCACCTATGAATGTAGATTTTTTTCGTGGCACTGTGCCCGCCCTGATGACGCCTTGCAACGCGCAAGGTCAACCCGACTTTACAGCGCTCGCGCGCATGGGCAAGCATTTGATGGACGCGGGCATGAGCGCCGTGGTGTACTGCGGCTCCATGGGCGATTGGCCGTTGCTCACCGATGAGCAGCGCATGGCCGGCGTGGAGGCGTTGACTCAAGCAGGCGTGCCTGTGGTGGTGGGCACGGGCGCGCAAAATCCTGCGCGTGCTGTGGCGCTAGCATCGCATGCGCAAGCTGTTGGCGCAGCAGGTTTGATGGTGATTCCGCGTGTGCTCTCGCGGGGCAGCTCGGTGGCTGCGCAGCGCGCGCATTTTGAAGCGGTGCTCAAAGCCGCGCCCAAGCTGCCTGCGGTGATCTACAACAGCCCGTACTACGGCTATGAGACCCGCGCCGATTTGTTTTTTGACCTGCGCTCACGCAACCCGAATTTGGTGGGCTTCAAAGAGTTTGGCGGTGCGGCCTCGCTGTCGTATGCCGCGCAGCACATCACCAGTCAAGATGATCAATTGCTCCTGCTCGCGGGTGTGGATACACAGGTAGTGCACGGCATCATCCGCTGCGGCGCGGCAGGCGCTATCACTGGCATTGGCAATGCGCTGCCCAAGGCCGTGCTGGAGCTGGTGCGCTTAAGCAAGCAAGCCGCTGGGGGCGACCCACTAGCCGAGCGGCTGGCACGCGAGCTGGAAGCTGCGCTGTCGGTGCTCTCCAGCTTCGATGAAGGCGTTGATCTGGTGCTTCATTACAAATTCCTCATGGTGCTCGCTGGCTTTCCTGAATATGAGCATCACTTCAACGCGACTGATGCTTTAAGCCCGAGCCAGCGCCGCTATACCCAAGCACAGTGGGATCAATTCCAGAGCTGGTATGCCGCGTGGGATCGCCGCTGATCTGCGCTGGCATTCATGATGACTGACTCGCAAGAGCGCCACGCGCAGGTCGTGGGCGCTGGCTTTGTGGGCTTGGCTTGCGCCCTCGCGCTGCAAAGGCGTGGCTGGCGTGTGAGCGTATATGAGGGCAGCGCCTTCCAAGAGGCAGCCTCTTTTGGCAATGCGGGCCATATTGCCACCGAACAAATCGCTCCGCTGGCCTCCTGGGCCAATGTGCGGCGTTTGCCCCGTGCGCTCTTTAGCCTAGGCGGGCCTGCGGCATTTCCGGCAAGCCAATACAGTGCATGGCTGCCCTTTGGCTTGCGCCTGCTGGCCAGCAGCCATGCCGCGCGCTTAAGCTCCGCCATCCAATGCAATCGGGCACTGCTGGGCGCTGCATTGCCTTCTTGGCAGGCGCTGCTGCAGCATGCTGGCGCATCACACCTGCTGAGCACGCTGGGTCACGACATCGTGTGGGAAAGCCAAGTCAGCGCGCAGCGTGGCTTACAAGCTTGGCTGCAAGCGGATGTGGGTTCGTGCAAGGTGCAGCCCCTTGCGGACAGCAGGCTGCAGCAGTTGCGCGCCTGTTTTGGCGGTAAAGCTTATGCGGGTGCATCGGTACAAGGCAGCGCTCAAATCACTGATCTAGGCGCTGCACATCAGGCGCTTCAAGCACACTTTATCGCGCTGGGCGGCCAGTGGCAGAGCACCGCTGTTGCTCGCGTGGAGCGCAACGGCCAATCGGCGCAACTCCGATTGGCCGATGGCAGCGCCGCGCCGCCGGCGCAGCGCATTGTGGTGGCCGCAGGCGTGCATAGCGCCAGTTTATTAGCCGACACTTTTGGCAACTTCCCACTAATTTCAGAGCGTGGCTACCATCTGCAAACCCAGGGCTGGCCCAACGCCAGCGGTGCACCCGCCACATTGAATCGCCCCGTGGTCTTTGAAGACCGCTCCTTGATCTTTACACCCTATGCACACGGCCTGCGCATGGCCAGCTTCACAGAATTTGGCCACGCGGCTGCAGCCCCCGATCCACGCAAATGGCAGCGCCTTCGCCAGCATGCGCAAGCCCTCGGCTGGCAAGCGCCCATGGCCACGGCCACCGAGTGGAGCGGCTCGCGCCCCACCCTGCCCGACTACATGCCGGCCATTGGTGCGAGCATGAGTACGCCCAATTTACTCGTCGCGTTTGGGCACAATCATCTGGGCCTCACACTTGCCGCCCGCACGGCCGAGTTGGTGGCGCAACTCGCACAGGGCAAAGCGCTTGAGCCTAGTATGCAGGCTGTGCTTGCACCGCAGCGCTATCTGCCCAAGTTTTAAGATCTGCACTGTCCACCCCATTAACTTTAGCCCAGCTTATGAAAATCATTGACTCCCACACCGAAGGCGAACCCACCCGCGTGATCGTGGGCGATTTTCCTGATCTGGGGCGCGGCAGTATGGCGCAGCGGCGCGAGCGTTTTTCCAAAGAGTTTGATCATCTGCGCCGCCAATGCATCTTAGAGCCACGCGGGCATGATGCCATTGTTGGCGCGCTACTGTGCGAGCCGGTTGATCCAACTTGCGCTGCGGGTGTGATTTTTTTCAACAATGTGGGCATGCTCAACATGTGCGGTCACGGCACGATTGGCCTAGCCGTCACGCTGGCGCACCTGGGCCGCATTGGCTTGGGCCAGCACCGCTTTGAAACGCCCGTGGGCCCCGTGCAGGTCGATCTGCTCAGCCCCTTCGAGGCGCAAATTCAAAATGTGCTCAGCTATCGCTACCGGCATGCAGTGTGCGTGCAAGTGCCAGGCTTGGGCGAAGTGATGGGCGATATTGCTTGGGGCGGCAATTGGTTTTTCTTATGCGCGCAGCCGCCTTGCGCGGTCGATTTGCTGCATATCGGCCCGCTCACCCAAGCCGCACAAGCGATTGCCGATGCGCTGGAGGCGCAGGGCATTCGCGGGGAAGACGGTGGCCGCATCGATCACATTGAGTTTTTTGCGCCACCCCAAGCGAAAGACGCCAACAGCCGCAACTTCGTGCTCTGCCCCGGCGGTGCCTACGACCGCTCGCCCTGCGGCACTGGCACCAGCGCCAAACTCGCCTGTTTGGCCGCCGATGGCAAGCTCGCGCCCGAACAAATCTGGGTGCAAGAAAGCGTGATCGGCAGCCACTTTCAAGCCTTCTACACAAGCGCCGAGCAAGGCCGCATCACGCCCCACATCCGAGGCCGCGCATATGTGGTGAGCGAAGGCACCTTGATCGCGCAGCCGCAAGATCCGTTTGCGAACGGTATACAAAGCGTGTGAGCAGCAAACAAAAAACGCCTATCTAGGCGCTTTTTATATGGCATTTTGGCGGAGGAAGAGGGATTCGAACCCTCGGTAGACTTGCATCTACGCCTGATTTCGAGTCAGGTACATTCAACCACTCTGCCATCCCTCCGCAGCGTGTGAAGGCAATATTTTATCATGGCTTTTACTATTTATTTGATAGCAAACTATGTAGATTCCATGCCGGCAACACACTGAAAAACCATAAAAATGGCATGGAAATCAGCTCTGCTGCTCCAAAAACCGCTGCGCATCCAAAGCCGCCATGCAACCCGTGCCCGCGCTCGTAATGGCTTGGCGGTAAATGTGGTCTTGCACATCGCCTGCGGCAAACACGCCAGGCACAGAAGTTTGCGTGGCGAAGCCTTCTAAACCGGAGTTGGTAATCAGGTAGCCCCCCTTCATCTCCAGTTTGCCTTCAAAAAT